>CAWUKF010000098.1:0-8364 GCA_963922745.1 uncultured Sphingomonadales bacterium | reverse complement strand
TATCTCAAGGCCGCGCCGTGGAAAGACAATGAAAACGCGCCCGAACTGTCGCCGGAACGGATGGCGGAATTCAGCGAAACCGAAGATTTCATCCTGACCGTCTGCGCCAATGGCTATGGCAAGCGCTCGAGCGCCTATGAATATCGCCAGTCGGGCCGCGGTGGTCAGGGCATTCTCAATATCGACAATATCAAGCGCAATGGCACCGTGGTCGCCAGCTTCCGCGCTTCTGACGACGAACAGGTCATGCTGGTCACCGATCAGGCCAAGCTGATCCGCATGAAGGTCGCCGACATGCGGGTCATCGGGCGCAACAGCTCCGGCGTGAAGCTGTTTGACGTGGCCCAGGGCGAAAAGGTCGTGGGCGCGGCCAAGATTGACGAGGAAGAAGAGCCGGAAAACGAAGCGGAAGAGGCGGTGGTCGAGGAAATGGTCGATCAGGGCCTGTCGGACGGCGATGTCGCAGCGCCTGAAGAGCCGGAACAGACCAACGATACGGACGAATAACCTGGTTCCGTTCGTGCTGAGCTTGTCGAAGCACCGGGGCCTCGTTCGGCAACATGTCCTTCGACAGGCTCAGGACGAGCGGAATGAAACAGAGGGGGGAAGCCAATGAACGTCACTCCATCGCCGCAAGCGTGCGGAGCAGAGGTGACCGGCGTTGACCTCACAAAACCGCTAGCCGATGAAACCGTCGCCGCCATCCGATCCGCCTGGCTGGACCATCATGTCCTCTCCTTCCCGAACCAGCCCATGACCGACGACGATCTCGAACGCTTCACGCTCTGTTTCGGCGATTTCGGCAATGACCCGTTTTTCGATCCGATCGAAGGCCGCCAGCATATCGCCGCGATCCGCCGCAATGCCGACGAGAAATCACCGCTTTTTGCCGAAAACTGGCACAGCGACTGGAGCTTTCAGGCGCAGCCGCCCGCCGGCACTTGCCTGCTTGGCATCACCATCCCGCCGGTCGGCGGCGACACCCTGTTTGCAGACCAGCACAAGGCGCTCGACGCCATGCCCGCCGACATGCGCAGCCAATATGAAGGCCTGACCGCGATCCACAGCGCGCAAATGGCCTATGCCCCGGATGGCGCCTATGGCGAGAAGGACGAGGGGCGAAGCATGGCGATCCGGCCCGATGAGTCGGCGCGGGAAACACAAACCCACCCCCTGATCCGCGAACATCCCGAAACGGGCAGGCTCGGTCTGTTCAGTTGCCTGGGCTATATCATCGGTTTCGAGGACATGCCCCAGGCAGAGGCCCTGCCCCTGCTCCAGCAGCTATATGCATGGCAAAGTCGCGAGGAATTTGTCTATCGCCACCAGTGGCAACCCGACATGCTCGTTATGTGGGACAATCGATCAGTGCTGCACTGCGCGACCGGCGGCTATGATGGCCACGACCGGCTATTGCACCGCACCACCATCGCCGCGCATCAGGCGTAAACCGGATCGGCGCTGTCCGCCGCCATTTCATGGCGCAGCGTCCGGACAATCCCTGTCGCGATCATGAACTGCCCGAAATAATAGAGCGGCCAGACCAGCAGGGTCGGAATGCTGCTGCTTGCCAGCGGCCCCATGCGCGCAAATATCAGCAGATCCGACACGAGGAACAGAATCGCTCCGGCACCGACCTGATAGCGGGAGAACCGGCTGGTCCACGCCATCGCGGCCATCAACGCGACCGAAAGACAATAAAGGGCAATGGTCGGGGCGCTGCTTCTGTCTTCAGGCAAGGCCCATGCAATGGCCACCGCCAGCGGCACCAGCAGGATCGCGAAAAGCTTTTGGCTGAATCCCAGTTTGTGGCGGCGATATCGCGAATAAAAGGCAATAGCCAGCACATGGCCAATCATGAAGGCAACGGCACCGGCAATCATGTCATATTCCAGGATCATGTCGCCGATCGCGCCAAATGCCATGATCGCACCGACAATCTTGCCGTCCAGCCGGTGCAGCCGGACCAAAGCGTAAACCGCCAGCAACGCCACGCCTGCCCCCTTCCACGCGACGATGACGGGTTCGGGCAGTTCCGGGGTGTCGAGAACGCAGGCAAAATAATAGCTGATCCCGGACAACAGGCTGAGCAGCAGAAACGGCCGGGATTCGGCAAAGGCGCTTTTCATCGGCATATCCTGGTCCCCTTTTCGGATTCGCCTGTATCACGCTACCGGCACGACTGCCAGATTGACATTGAGGTCTTACCACAACACTAAGGCGCGCATGACAGATGTACATATAATTGGCGGCGGACTCGCCGGATCCGAAGCGGCCTGGCAACTGGCGGAGCAGGGCGTGAAGGTGCGCCTCTCCGAGATGCGGGGCAGCGGCGAAATGACGCCGGCGCACCAGACCGACAAGCTGGCCGAGCTGGTCTGTTCGAACAGTTTCCGCTCCGACGATGCCGAGAAAAACGCCGTCGGTCTGCTGCATCAGGAAATGCGGGATCTCAACTCGATCATCATCGGCGAAGGCGACCAGCACCGGCTGCCCGCCGGATCTGCGCTCGCCGTCGATCGCGATCACTTCTCGGACGGAGTTACCAGCAGGCTTGCCGCTCATCCCAATATCGAGATTGTCCGCGAGCGGATCGACCGCTTGCCGGAGAGTGGCCTGACCATCGTCGCCACCGGCCCGCTCACCGCGATGACCCTCGCCGAAAGCATCGGCGCTGCAACTGGTGAAGACTCCCTCGCCTTTTTCGATGCCATTGCGCCGATTGTCTACAAGGACAGCATCGATATGGACATCGCCTGGATGCAGTCGCGCTGGGACAAGATCGGCCCGGAAGGCGACGGCAAGGATTATATCAACTGCCCGATGACCCGCGAGCAATATGAAGCCTTCATCCAGGGACTGCTCGAAGGCGAAAAGACCGACTTCAAGCAATGGGAAAAGGACACGCCCTATTTCGAAGGCTGCATGCCGATCGAGGTAATGGCCTCGCGCGGCCCGGAAACCCTGCGCTTCGGCCCGATGAAGCCGGTCGGCCTGACCAACGCGCATACCGGCGAAAGCGCTTATGCCGTGGTCCAGCTGCGCCAGGACAATGCATTGGGCACGCTGTGGAACATGGTCGGCTTCCAGACCAAGCTGAAATATGGCGCACAGGCCGATCTCCTGAAGACCATTCCCGGTCTGGAGAAGGCGGAATTCGCGCGCATGGGCGGGCTCCATCGCAACACCTTCATCAACGCCCCCAAATTGCTCGACAAGGAAATGCGTCTGAAAAAGGCACCGCATATCCGCTTCGCTGGCCAGATCACCGGCTGCGAGGGCTATGTCGAAAGCGCTGCGGTCGGCCTGATGGTCGGCCGAATGGTCGCGGCAGAGATCCGCGGCGAGCCGTTCACCCTGCCCCCGCCCACGACTGCCTTTGGCGCATTATTGTCCCATATCACCGGCGGCGCCGATGCCCGCGACTATCAGCCGATGAACGTCAATTTTGGCCTGTTCCCGCCGTTCGAGCAGCGCGTGAAAAAGAAGGAGCGCAAGGAGGCCTATACGACAAGGGCGCGCGAGGATTTTGCCCACTGGCTGCAGCCGCTGTCGGCAAAGGGCCTGCAACTGGCATAAAGCCCGCGGCTAGCATTTGCAGCGCGGCTTCGCGCGTTTCGGTCGCGTCGTGCGGAATTCGGTTCGAGTGAGCTGGCCATCTTTGTCCCCGTCGGCCCCGGCAAATTTGTCGCTGGTCGCCACCGCCCATTCCTCGAAGGTCAGCAGATTATTTCCGTCCTTGTCGAGCTTGCGGAACGCATCGGTGCGGCTGCTCATCATCTCCAGCCGGGTGATAATCTCGTCCCGATTGCGATCATAGCGGTTGAACCGCAATTCCTCGCGAGAGGCCTTATAGGCTTTGGGCGGCGTCGGCGGCGCGGGACCGACCGCATCCGCATCCAGGTCCGCTTCCGGCAATCCCTCGGGTTCAGCCACATCCGGTGGCGGCGGCGCGACGGGAATCGGAACATCCTGACCCTGCGCCCCGATCCACAGGAACAGGCCAGCGGTCAGCAACAGCAGCACTCCGGCGGCTCCGGCGGCAAATTTCATCATCGGCAAAACCCGCGGCTCTGCGACCTTCGATCTAGTGCCCAGTGATGCCGTGCCAGACAATGCGCGCTGCGCTGGCCGGACTGTAGAGATCGGCGGTCAGTTGGCCCTTCCTAACATCGCGGGCCATCAGCTGGCAGAGGATTGAGAGCGGTCGTCCGCTTCTGTCAAAACCGGACGAAGGCGCGGCTGCGACAATCCCGGCGCAGCGCTCGAATGCGGCCTGCCGCATCTGCGCATCGGAACAGTGGCGGGCAAAATCCCACAAGGCCCAGGCCCTGCCCTGATCGGCCCAGACTCTGTCCTCGACATTACGCTCTGCCAGGGCAAATCCGAACAGGCCATCGCCCCGTCCTCGGGCATAGCTGTCAAACTGACGATCATCCCACGGGAAGTCATCGAGCATCACTTCCCATCCGTCCAGCAGCGTCAGCAGCGGCGCAAGGCTCTCTCCCCGTTCTTCCAGCCGATTGATTTTTTCGACCAGTGGTTCGCCAGCCGGGCGATCTGCAACAGGCTTGGTTAAAATGTCCCGCCACCAGGTTAACCGCATCTGTCCAATCAAAATTTCCGTTGTGGAACGAACAATATCCGCCAGCCGCGCATCCAGCGCGAACAGCAGCGCATAGCGGTCCCGATCCGCAGGTCGCGCATAGGCTGTGATCAGCCTTTGCAGTGGTTCCAGCTCTTGCAGCGCGTCGCTCATCGCCTTGCGGTCGCGAGTTTTCCGCGGAAAATCAAGGTAAACTTCTTTTTAACCACGCCTGTTGGACCACCGCTAACCCTTTTCCCGCTATTTTCACGGAAATCGAAATGGGGAAGCGCCTCTTCTGTGTGCGCGGGAACGAATCAAAGGCCAGAAGCATGCTTAACAACGCAAAGACCAAATCGGCCCAATCCTTTTTACAAAAATTGCGAACAAATACCGCCGGCAACACGCTTGCGATGGCCGGAATGGCGCTCTTTCCCCTTGCTGCCATGATCGGTGGCGGTGTGGATGTCAGCCGTATTTATCTGGTTCAAACACGCTTGCAACAAGCCTGCGATGCCGGAGCGCTGGCGGGCAGACGGCAAATGGCGAGCGGCAACTGGAGTGCCAATAACAACGCGGCCAATACAGCGGCCAATAATATGTTCAGGGCTAATTTCGATACTGACGCGTACGGGTCCTATGACGGGACCACTGGGTTTACCGAAAATGCAGGAACGGTAACCGGCACCGCATCGGTAAAACTGGACATGGCTGTGATGCAGATGTTCGGCTACGGCACGAAAACCGTGGCCGTCGAATGCGACGCCTCAATGGCTATCCCCAACACCGACGTGATGTTCGTCCTCGACACCACCGGCTCGATGAATTGCCCGGATACCGGCACAAGCTATTGTGGCAATAATGGCAATGTCGAAGCATCAAACGCCCGTATTCGCGGCCTTCGTTCGGCGGTAAAATGCTTTTACGAAACATTGGCAAAACGAAATAGCGACGAAGATTGCGGATCAACGCCGGCGGCGGGCAGCGAGAATACAGCACATCTCCGTTTCGGCTTCGTGCCGTACAGCACCAATGTAAATGTCGGAAAGCTTTTGCCCAATGATTTTCTGGCAGACAATTGGACCTATCAGTCGCGCGAAGCGCAGACCGAGCTACAAAATGTCGTGGTCGATTACGAGTCCGGTACGCCATATGTTTACAGCAACGCATTCTATTATCAGGGTAATTGGAGCAACAACTCGACGATAGAGACCCATAACAATGTGAGAAACTCGAACGAATGCTATTCGCTGCAGCCCGAAGATTATGACGAAATGTCGGGCAATGAAGGGCCGAAATTTAACGAATCTTCGTGGATGTCCGGCGGTAATCGGATCACCCGCTGGTACACCGATGAAGAAGGCACCCGCTACGACTATAGCACCAGCTACAGTAGCTGGCGCGACCGGTGCACTATCAGACTTAGAACGCGAACCCTTCTCCAGAGGCGAGAATATCGGCAGGTGGATACACCAGTTTATGAACAGCAGCAGGTATTCTCCCATTATGACTATAAACCGGTTACGTTTGATGTCAGCGCCCTGAAAGCTGGCGGATCGTCCTGGAATGACTCGCTTGATCTGCCGGTTGGAGATCAGGGGCTGGATACAGGCGTGCGATGGGATGGCTGTATCGAAGAACGGCAGACGGTGCGGACCACGAATTTCGATCCGATACCGACGGCTGCCTATGACCTGGATATTGATCTGGTCCCGACGACCGGCGATCCCGCCACGCAATGGGGCCCATTGCTGGATGAGGCGGTATGGGGTCGATATAATGGATATACCTCCAATCAGACAACCGCGACCGTTTCCACAGCCAATACTTTATATCGGAATTTCAGCTATACTTGCGCCAATGAAGCGCGGAAGTTGCAGCGCTGGGACAATCCCGACGATTTTGACGACTATCTGGATAATTTGGATGCTATCGGCAGCACCTATCATGATATCGGTCTAATCTGGGGTGCACGCTTGCTCTCGCCCACGGGCATATTCGCGTCCGAGAATGCTACCACGGCCAACGGAGGAGCGATTGACCGTCATCTGATCTTCATGACCGACGGCGATACGGTGACCGATAGTTCGCAATACACCTCCTATGGCGTGGAATGGTATGATCGTCGCCGAACCTCGTCGAGTAGCGCACCATCAAGCACCGATCTTACCACACAGGTAAATAGCCGGTTCCTGGCGATGTGCAGTGCCATCAAAAACAAGAATATCACGCTATGGGTGGTTTCCTTTGGTAATGGCGTCAGTGCCAGCTCGATTACCAATCTGCAGAATTGCGCCACATCCGGGAAATTCTATAACGCCAGCAACAGCGCTGAATTGCTGAATAATTTCCGCACCATCGCCAACGATATCTCGCAACTGAGACTGACCAACTGATGCGGATATTTATGGAAAAACTGCAAATATTAAGAAAGAACGAGGCAGGCGCGGCGCTGGTGGAGTTCGCGTTCGTCGCGCCCGTACTCATTCTTTTGATCATGGGCATGCTGGATATCGGGCACCGTATCTACGCGACCGCCATTCTGCAGGGATCTGTCCAAAAGGCAGCGCGGGATGCCAGTCTTGATGATGGCGCCGCCAACGCAAGCGCAATTGACGACCGGGTAAAGGAACTCATGCTGCCCGTTTTACAGGAAGAACCCATTTCCAGCTTTGCCTTTGATCGCAGGAATTACAGTAGTTTTTCCGACGTCGCGCAACCCGAGGATTTTACCGACAGCAACAATGACGGCACGTGCAACAATGGCGAGCCATATGATGACTCCAACGGCAATGACAGTTGGGATGCGGACAAAGGCATTGCCGGACAAGGTAATGCGAAAGATGCCGTATTATATACTGTCACAGTCACCTATCCGCGGCTGTTTCCGATGGCCGAGATGATCGGGCTACCGCAGAATGAAGTGATCGAAGCCAGCACCGTGCTGCGGAACCAACCATTCGGTGCGCAATCCGCGCGCGGAGAGGCAAAAACATGTACTTGATCCGGAAATTTAGCGGCCTGAAGAAGATTTTGTCAGGGCTTGCCGTCGACACGAGCGGTCTGGCGCTCATCGAACTGGCCTATTCCCTGCCCCTGTTATTGGGAGTGGGCATGTATGGTGCCGAAGTCGCAAATGTGGCGATGGTAAAAATGCGCGTAAACCAGGTATCGATGCATGCCGCCGACAATGGGTCGCGCATCGGCGAAGGCACGCTGCTGTCCGTGAAGAAAATCTACGAGAACGAAATCAACGATCTGTTCATCGGTGCACATCTTCAAGCTGGCAATTATGTGGATATTTTCGAGCACGGTCGCGTCATCATCAGCAGTCTTGAGAAGCACAGTGACGGTGGTCAATATATCCATTGGCAAAGGTGCAAGGGCAAAAAAGTCCACCCGTCGAGCTACGGAACGGCAGGCGTCAATTCTCCCTCTCGCCCTGTCAACGGCATGGGCCCAACTGGCGCGAAGGTGAGCGCGCCTGACGGGCAAGCTGTGATTTTTGTAGAGATTTCCTATGACTATCAGCCGCTCATATCGGACAAGTTTACGAAGATTCGCACGATAACCACGCATAGCGCCTTCAACGTGCGTGATCGCCGTGATCTGACCCAGATATATAAACACAACGCCGGCGATCCGGTTTCGAATTGTGGCACCTATGATGCTCTCACCTGAACGGCGGCAATATCAGCGGTAGCAAACCTTCTTGACCGCCTCGATAATCCGCGCGCTGTCGATCAGGGCTGCCTTTTCCAGATTGGCCGCATAAGGCA
>CAWUKF010000097.1:0-8372 GCA_963922745.1 uncultured Sphingomonadales bacterium | reverse complement strand
GTTCAGGCCACTATCCGTTCGATGAACCAGTAGGTGGCAATGATCCCTATGCCATAGGACATGGCGCTTTTGACCGGATGCAGCCATTGGCTGCGGTATTTCCGCAACCCGTGCAATACGGCCAGCGCCACGGCAACGATCACCAACTGGCCGATTTCGACGCCCAGGTTGAAGGTCAGCAAAGCCAGCGGCACGTCGCCTTCGGGCAGCCCGATTTCGGCGAGCGCGCCGGCAAAACCGAATCCGTGGAGCAGGCCGAACAGAAAGGCGACGATCCAGGGAAAGCGCTCTGATAGCCTGATATCATCCGGCCTGGATTTTACCACTTCGACCGCGAGAAAGATGATCGAAAGGGCAATCACCGCTTCGACCGGCTGTGAGGGCAGAGAGAGGAGGCCGAGCGAACTGCCGATCAGGGTGATGCTGTGCGCGAGCGTGAACGCGGTGACGGTCTTGGCCACCAGCCAGCCGCCCTTGAGCAGCAGCACCAGTGCCAGCACGAAAAAGAGATGGTCGAAGCCCATCAGGATATGCTCAACGCCGAGGATCGTATAGGTGGCCGCGACGTTGGATATGACCGACGGCCGGGCCACGGTGGCAACCGCCTGGTCCGGCGTCAGTCGCAGGGTCTGCATCGCACTGTCCAGCGGAGCAATGCGGACCAGCGCGTCGGTGGTCGATAGTTCCAGACCGCTGAGACCGATCCTTTGCCCCTGCACCGAGCCGTCGCAGCGCATCGAAAGGCGCGTGAGGATATTACTGCCGGCAAATTCGCGCTGCGGCTCGCCATCGGTTTTGCAATTGTCCGGAATGATGATGGCACCGGTTTGGCCGAGGCGCGAATTGGTCGATGCCTTCCACAGGATCGACCATTGGCCGGGTGCCTGTTCGGTCATTTCGACATAGGCCGGGCGCAACTCGTCGGCGCGCGCGCTGTTCGGAAATAGGGCTAGCGCCAGACAGGCCCACAAAAGGACGTAAAGGCGGCTCATGGCCGGCCGGCGACCGTGATGTCATATTGAGACCGATAGCGCGCGAGGGCCTTTTCCTTCTCGGTTGCCAGCTGGTCCGCGTGCCAGTCATTTGTCACTCGCTGCCGAATCTCGTCGAGCGTTGCCTTCTGGCCGGGCTGCTCTGCGGTGATCCTGACCGCGTGAACGCCGAATCCGGAGGTGACCGGACCGCTCCATTCACCGGTTTTCAGTGCAACCAGTTGGTCGGCGAAGCGATCACCGAATTGCCTGGAAATTTCCGCACGGTCGGCATAATCCACGGCTGTCGGCAGGGAAAGGGATTGCGCGAATGCGGCCGGTTTGGCGCCGCTTTGCAACTGGTTGATGATATCGCTCGCCGCAGCCGTGCTGATTTGGCCGAGATAGATTTGTTCGAAATCATAGCGCGGGGATAGGCTATATTTGTCAGGATGCTTGTCCATCCATTGCTGCAGAACCGCGTCGGTCGGCGCAGGACTTTCGGTATTTTCCCCGTCAATAAACCGCATCTTTGTGAAGAGCCTGCGCCGGATCACGGGATCGTCCTTGTCCAGTCCAAGCCGAAGGGCTTCCCGATAGTAGATTTCTTCGGCGATCTCCTGATCGATAAGACCGTCCAGCTCTTTCTGGCTGGGTGCCCGCCGGAAATTCCGTTCCCAGTCCGCCACCAGCCGGTTAATGTCGGTTTGATCGATATTGATCGCATAGTCTGCGGGGTCACGATCGGCACCGGTTGCCCAGAAAAAGGTAAAAATCAGCAACGCACCGCCGAGAAAATGGATCAGCGGCTCCCGAACAAGTCTACGCAACATATATCATGACATCCATGTTTGAACCCCGCGTTGCCGATTGATCGTCAACCTGCCAAGCGAGTGGCCCGTGTGAACGATCAAGTCAAGCCGCGGGCGTATACCAAATTGGAGAGCTATAGGCGCGTTCCTGCTGGATTTTGATGACTTCGTCGGGCAGGGTCAGGCGAAATTTCAGCGCATCGTAGACCGGCCAGGTCGGGGTCGGGATTTCCAGCACCCGAACGTAGTAGAACGCGTTCTGCCCGGCATCGAAATCGGGGTCCTGCCAGAAGGTCACGAGCTCTGGTGCGCCGGTCGCATTATCCCATGTACCCTTGGTAAGATCGACCGTATTGGGAACCGGCGTGAGCTTGCCATCGGCACCCAGCTTGCGCGTGTCGGGATCGCTCCAACTGACATTGTAGATTTTCTCATGGCTCTCGCCCGCCGCATCGACCCATCCCTTTACAACCTGAATCCGGTCGAGACTGCCGCTTTCCGGATCCATCAGCGCGCTTATCAGGAATTTCGGCGACTTGCCGTCGCCACCGCTCAGGTCGCCACCCATTGGTACGCCCTTGCTGTAGCCGGCTTTCACCAGATCCGCCATGTCGTCTGCCCTGAAATCGAAGCCGCCAAAGAAACGAACCTGCATCCGCGGACCGGTGGTCGCATAGACCTCGCGGCGCATCATCGCGTCGAAAATGGCCTCCCGCGTGTTGCTGGTCGCCCAGACGGCGGCATAGCCGCTGGCGAGATACTGCCAGCCAAAGCGGCCTTCGCGAGTGCCCAGATTTTGCGGCTCGAGCGCGCGATCCTTGTTGGTGGGCTCGTTGCCACTGTGTTTGCCGAAGAAATTATTCTCGTCGGCGGTGGACAGCGAAGTGTGGCTGTCGGTCGACCCAATCATGCCAAATTTGAACGGATTGGCACCCATCGAAAGCGTCAGTTCCAGGCCGCGCTTCAGCGCTTCGCGAACATAGCTGCCGGCATAGCTTTCAGGCGGCATGTCCCGGGTGCAGCTAAGATTGCACTTGTCCCAGCCCGTCACGCCGAAGTCGGCAAATTCGTCATTGGGTGACAGAAACGGGTGGGTTTCGCTGTCCCCCTTGATCTGAGTGACCTCGACGACTGGCTCACGCAGGGCCCGGGTCTTGATATAGGCTGCGTCAATCGGGCTGCCGTCAAATTTGTTCATCGCGAACATCCGGCCGTTCGAAACATTGCTGTTGTGCGGAATGGCGAGCACTTTGCCGCCGGTTTTTTCCTCATAGGCTGCCATATAGGCCCAGAGCTTTTCCGGGTCCTGCTCACCGAGAGCGCCAAACGGGACAGTATCGCCCATCTTCTTCGGGCTGTCGCGGAACATCACCACGCGGTGGAGATTGTCGCCATCGGGCATCGATGTATATTCAAAACCCATGAAGGCGGTGAATTTACCCGGCTCGTTATATTGATCGACGGTCTTGCCATGCTTTTTCCACAGATCCGCCGTGCGCTCCTTGGTCTCTTCGGGATCGGTCAGGGATTCGGGCAAGGTCCCTTTTGCCGCGCCATCGATCAGCTCTGCTGTCACCCGCAACGCGCCTTCGGGGCTCTCGTTCATCATATCGTGCCAGCGGAGCAGGAACTTGTTCCCGAGTAAAGCGATCCGCGGCGCTTCCATGATCGCCTTGGTCGCACCCATCGCGTCGCTGTGATCGGCAATGACCAGGAAATCAAGCGGGCGGGACAGTTTTGCCTTTGCCCCCTTGGTCGCGGTGACTTCTTCTCCGCGGGCGAATCTCAGAGCCGCTTCGGCGTCGAGCCGGTTGCCAAAACCGAAGGCGTCGATGCTGTTGTCGGTATGGAGATGGGTGTCGCCCCAGAAGACCTGCTCGGGATATTCAGTGTTTACGACTTCGGCGTCCGGGCCCCCGGTGTCCGTGCTTTCCGAACAGGCCGAAATGGCCAGGGCAGCCGTGCAGACCGCGAACATCATTGCCTTGCGCATATTGAATCTCCCATCCCAATGCAGGAAATCTATCCCTCCCGGTGCTGGCGCGCAATAGGCAGCTGATTTGGCCAGCGTGTCGTAGCGTCAGCGGAACCAGCGATCGAGCAGGCCACGGTCGCGAAGGATAGCTTTCGCGGCATTATGGCCCGGTGCTCCGGTAACACCTCCGCCCGGATGGGTGCCTGATCCGCACATGTAGAGACCGTCAAGCGGGCCCTTGTAACCCGCTGCACCGATCACCGGTCGCGCTGCCCAAAGCTGGTCAAGGGACATGCGGCCGTGGAATATGTCGCCGCCGACCAAGCCGAATTTGCGTTCCAGATCCCATGGCGACAACGCCATCCGGCCGAGGATCAGGGCGCGGAAGCCGGGTGCATGCCGCTCGACGACAGCCAGAATCGATTCCATCGCCGCCTCGCGCTCGTCTTCCCAGCTTCGCCCGTCCGGCAATTGCGGCGCGAATTGCTGGCAGAACAGGCTGGCGACGTGCTGGCCAGTGGGCGCCAGGCTGTCATCGACCAGGCTGGGAATGAGCATTTCCACCACCGGCTTGCGCGACCAGCCATATTCGCGCGCATCCTGATAGGCACGGTCCATATAGTCCAGCGAGGGCGCCATGATGATTCCGGACTTCAGATGCTCCCCGTCGCCCGGCAGATCGGCGAAATCGGGCAAACCGGCGAGGGCCAGATTCATCCGGAAGCTGCCGGACCCGCATTGATAGCCGGCTATCATCTGTTCGAAATCGGCGGTCAGATCGGCCGGATCGATCAGCCGGTTGTAGAGCAGCTTTGGGCCGACATTGGCGATGACTTTTGCTGCATGGACGGTCTGGCCACCGGCGGTGCGCAAGCCGATGGTAACCCCATCCCGGATGATCAGCTTTTCAACCGCTGTGCCGAGGCTGATCTCGACTCCCACGTCGCGGCAGGCGTCGGCCATCAGCTCGGTGATCCGGCCCATGCCGCCGATCACATGGCCCCATTGGCCGGACTTGCCATTGACCTCGCCAAAGACATGATGGAGCAGAACATAGGCGCTTCCCGGGGTGTCGGGGCTGGCATAATTACCGACGATGGCGTCGAAGCCGAAGGCGGCCTTGATCGGCGCGCTCTCGAACCACTGGTCAAGCAGCTCGCGGGCGCTGAGCGTGAACAGCTTGAGTATTTCATGCTGCTGCCGGGCGGACAATTGCGTGAACCGGCGGGCGGTGCGGATGCCTGCCAGCATCGCCAGGGCGCCGCCCCCGACATTGGGCGGAATTTCCAGAGCCAGATCGCGCAGGACCTGCGCGGCCGATTCGAGCATGGCATAATAGTCGGGCAGGCGGGCAGCATCCGCTTCCGAAAATCGGGCAATCTCCCTTTGCGTGGCTTCCAGCGAGCCACCGACGAGCAGATATCGGCCATCGCCAAGCGGCAGGAAGTTGCTTCTGGGCCGTTCAACCACCCGGTAGCCCCGCTCGACCAGGCCCATGTCCGCGATGATCTTGGGTTGCAGCAGCGAGACCGTGTAGCTGGCGGTGCTGTTGCGGAAGCCCGGATGAAATTCCTCCGTCACCGCGGCACCACCGATCACATCGCGCGCTTCCAATATGCGGACCTTCATTCCAGCACGCGCCAGATAATAGGCGCAGACTAGACCGTTATGGCCGCCGCCGATGATCACTGCGTCTGGTGAACGTGCCTGCATTGTTCGGGACTAACCGCCGACATCCGCGCCAGCAACCACATAGTGCCGAAATTCGTCACCAGCTGTCGATAAGCGCGCGAACCGAACAGCAGATTTGTGCAAATGTCGACGGAATGTTAGGACCGACACAATTCGTATCAGAAAAGGATTATATTGGATGAGAAATTTGTTGCTGACCGCTGCTTCTGCCCTGGCGTTTACGGCGGTCGCCGTCGCGCCTGCAAGCCAGGCCCAGACCGGTGAAACGGCCGCGCCTGCCGACGAGGCTCTCCATGAGCAGCTGGCCGCATTTTTCAAGGAATATGACGAACAGGAACTCGCCCATTCTCCGCTTTCCAAGGCCTATCGCGGTATTCGGGATGCGGATTATGGCAAGTGGGATGACCCGAGCGATGCTGCTGAGGTCGCGCAATATCAGCGGGGGCAGGTGGCGCTCGCCAGAATGGAAGCCGAGTTTGACCCGAGTCAGCTGAACGAAGCCGACCAGCTCAGCTATCGCCTGTTTCAGGTTCGAGCCGAGCGGTCGGAGAAAGCATTTCCGTTCCGTCACAATTCCTATATTTTTGACCAGATGAATGGCGCGCAAAGCCAGATACCCGCATTTCTGATCAATATTCACCGGGTTTCGAACAAGGGCGATGCCGAAGCCTATGTCAGCCGCCTTGATGCTGCGGGGCCCCTGATCGACACGCTGGTCGCGCAGTCGGCAGAACGAGCCGATGACGGCATCATCGTGCCCGACTGGGTTTTCCCTTATGTGATCGCCGACGCGAAAAATGTGATCAGCGGCGCGCCGTTCGATGATGGCGAGGATTCGCCGATATATGCCGATCTGAAGAAGAAAGTCGCGGCCCTTGATATCTCGGACGAGGAAAAATCCGATCTGGTCGCGCGCGGGGCGACGGCCATGGTAAACAGCATGAAGCCGGCCTACCAGAAGCTGATTTCCGAGATGGAGCGGCAACAGGCAATGGCGGTTGACGGCGACGGCATCTGGCGGTTCAAGGATGGAGAGGCCTATTATGCCGAGCGGCTGCAAAATTACACGACGACCGATCTCAGCGCGGACGAGATCCACCAGATAGGTCTCGACAATGTCGAGCGGATCCACGGGCTGATGCGCGAGATCATGGCCAAGGTCGGCTTTGAAGGCACCCTGCAGGACTTCTTCCAGCATCTGCGCACTAGCGACGAATTCTATTACGACACGCGCGAAGCCTATCTTGCCGACGTCGACAGCAAGCTGGCGGCGATGACGGCCAAATTGCCGGAATTTTTCAATACTTTGCCGAAAGCGCCGCTGGTCGTCAAACCGGTCGAGGCGTTCCGCGAGAAATCGGCGGGCAAGGCCTTTTACAATGGCCCGGCACCGGATGGTTCGCGGCCTGGAACCTATTATGTCAACCTCTACAATCTGCGCAGCATGTCGAAGACGGAACTGGAAGCGCTGGCCTATCACGAAGGCTTGCCGGGGCACCATTTGCAGCGGACGATCCAGACCGAGCTCGGGGATCTGCCGCCATTTCGCAGATTTGGCGGATGGACTGCCTATACCGAAGGCTGGGGGCTTTATTCAGAAGAGCTTGGCAAGGACATGGGCTTTTATCAGGATCCCTACAGCGATTTTGGTCGGCTCGGAATGGAATTGTGGCGCGCCTGCCGTCTGGTGGTCGACACCGGCATCCATGACAAGCGCTGGAGCCGCGAGGAGGCGATTCAATATCTGACGGACAATACGCCCAATCCGGAGGGCGATATCCGCAAGGCAATCGAGCGCTATATCGTTTATCCCGGGCAGGCGACCGCCTATATGATTGGCAAGCTGAAATTACTCGAGCTCAGGAAGCGGGCGCAGGACGGTCTTGGCGACAAGTTCACCATGGGTGATTTCCATGACGTGGTTTTGCAAAGCGGACCGGTACCGCTCGATATACTGGAGGAGAGGGTGGATGCCTGGATCGCTGCCGGCAAATGAGCGTAATTCGGCCTGATTGTCCTCGAATGTCAAGCGCGGGCGCGTAAACCGTCGTTTCCGTCCAATCAATTTCGACTAATAAGATTGATAGGGACGATGCGACCCGAGGGGCTCTTGCCATCGCAAAGCGGCGGCACCGGAGTTCCTTTTCCTTTCTGGCCTGGCTGTTAAATGAGCCAGGCCATTTTTTTAACTTTGTTTTTCAGCTGCAAATAGGGCATCCTTTGGCCATCTGAACCTGAGGGAGGGACGGAAAAAGGAATTGCTGCTTGGTCAGTTTGAGATATTTTGCGCCCGCAGAGGACGTCCGGGACCTGGTCTCGGTCTACTATCTGTTCGAAGTTGCCCAGCCGCGCTTTGCTGACAATGAACGGGCCGCGATCGCGCAATTGCGCTTTCTGCTGGAGGGTAGCGCGGCTATCAGTTTTGCCGACGGCAGCATGTTTCCGGCGAAAGATACGATGCTGCAGGGGCCTTCCACCGGCTCGATGCATTTTGATGTAACCGGCCCGTTCCGCATGTTCGGGGTCGGCCTGCTGCCCGCCGGATGGGCAATATCGACCAGCAAATCGGCCGCAGACTATACCGATCGAGCGGTCAATGCGGCCGAGGTGTTCGGCCAGGAAATTGACAAGAATCTCGAATATCTGCGCCGCTGCCAGAGTCCTGAGGAAATGGTTGCCTGGGCCGACAAGATATACCGGGCCCTGAAACCGCGCCTCAAACCGGAGACGGCGGCGTTCACCAAGATGGTCGACGAATGGCTGTCGTCGGAGCCTTCGCCGCCGGTCAGCAGTCTGATGGAGCGCTCCGAGCAAAGCTCGCGGCAAGTGCTGCGCACGGTCAACAAGCTCTACGGCATGCCTCCCAAATATCTGGCGCGCAAATACCGGGCGCTGCGGGCGGCGCGGGCCTATGCCGAGCAT
>CAWUKF010000096.1:0-8404 GCA_963922745.1 uncultured Sphingomonadales bacterium | reverse complement strand
GCCGTCCACGCTCAGCGTACCGCCGGTGATGCCGCCGCCGGCTTCCGAGGCCAGCAGCACCGCCAGCGCCGCCACTTCCTCGACCTTGCCCGGCCGTTTCAACGCGCTTTCCTGCGAGAACATGTCGATCATCTCGTCAAAGGTCATGCCCATGCCCGCTGCGGTTGCCGGTCCGCCCTGCATAATCAGGTCGGTCAGGATCAGTCCCGGGCAGATTGCGTTGACGGTGACGCCGGAAGTGCCAACTTCTTGGGCCACCGCCTTGGTCATTCCGTTGATCCCGTGCTTGGCGATCGTATAGGGGGCGAAGGTCGGTTTGCCCATCTTGCCCTCGGTCGAGCTGATGTTGATCACCCGGCCCCATTGCTGCGCGATCATCGGTTTCAGCGCCCGCCGGGTTGCCCAGAAGGTCGAGTAGATGTTCCATTTCATAGCATTATCAAAGGCTTCGTCGCTAAGGTCGATCAGCGGCGCGAGGTCTCCCGCACCGCCCGCATTATTAACAAGAATATCAATAGCGCCAAAATGCTCCACCGTCCGGTCAACAAATCCCTCGACCTGCTCCTGCACCATCACGTCCCCCGCGACAAACAGCGCCCGTTCCCCGACCCCCATTTCCGCGACAACTTCGTCACCTTTTTCGGCATTCCGCGCAAACAACGCCACATTGGCCCCTTCCGCCAGAAAAGCTTCGGCAATCCCGCGCCCGATGCCCGCCGTACCGCCCGTAATCGCTGCTGTCCTGCCCTTGAGTTTCATCGCTTATCCTCTTCATTATCTGCGCCAATCGCTATCGGAGGGGATGAGTATCGGCAATGGCCTAAAACGCTAGTCGCCCCGCTTCCGGCTAATTCATTCAGGAAATGGCACTTGAACATGAACCTGAGATAAAACCGCCATTCAGTATCTGGTCAAGCCAGCGTGCCTAAAAGAGAGTCGTTGGGTAGCAATTGATTCGGATTTTAGAAATCCATCTGGAGTAGATAAGATGATCAACAAGATTTTGGGAAGTTTGGCAATTTCGGCGGCAGCCATTGGAACGATGGCTTTCGCAGCACCGGCGGAAGCGCGCGGCGGCTATTATAACAGCGGCTATTACGAACAGGTCCGGCACGACGGTTACCGCCAGTATCGGCGTGGCGATGTCTATCGCGGCAATCGCTATCGGGATCGCCGGGATTATCGGGATCAGCGCCGCTACCGCGACAATCGTTACTATAGCGATCGCCGCTATCGGGGCTGTGACCGCGGGACCGGCGGAACGATCATAGGCGCCATCGCCGGTGGTCTGCTTGGCAATGAAGTTGCCCGTCGGGGTGACAAGACCGAAGGCACGATCATCGGTGGTGCAGTGGGTGCTTTGGCGGGCCGTGCGATTGATGGCAACTGCTGACCTATTGCCTTCCAGCAATTAAATCAAAGCCCTGCGCCTTGGTGCGCAGGGTAATTCATTCCCCCTAGTAGTGTATTGGGGGACAGGGGGTTGCGGCTGCATAATGGCCCAGCCCCCGTTTCATTTCCCCCGTTTCATTTCAACGTTTGGCCAGCATGGGCGGCACCGGTCCGATCCAGTCGGCAATATCCGGCTCATCCTTGACGAAATAAGGCTCCCCTTTGCTGTTCAGGTAGAAGCGCTGCATTTCGCTACGCGTGAACGGACGGGATCCCAGTCTTCCAAAAACGGCCATCTGGCCCCCGGTTTCATCCACTGCCCGATCGCGATCCAGACCTTTGGACAGCGCCAGCGCCGGTTTCGGCGTGCGGGCAAACGCAATGAGTTCCGGCTTCGGTGCCGGAGAGAAGCCGTAATAATTCTTCTGGCTGTCCGGCGTGGTCAGCTGGATCACCTTCAACCCGTTGCGACCATCCGCGACATAGGCAAACAGGGTGGCATTGGTGGACCCGACGATCACATCCTCTGCGTCATTCATCTTGCCGCCGAACGTTTCCTTCAGATAGACCGTTGGCGATTCAGGCCGGGTGATATTCGCGATGACCAGACCTTCGTCCTTGGCCGCGATATAGGCGTAAGTGCGGGCCAGATAGAGACGCTGGGCGTTGCGCAAGGGAATCGTGCCTGACGGGACCGCCACAGGCTTTTCCATCTCGGTGACGTTGAACAGCTTCACACCATCGGCATCGGTTACCCAGAGATAGCGGAATTGTAATGCTGAGGCACGGGCGTCGTTCATGGGGATCGTGATGAGGTGGCGAGGTTTTAGCGGCTCGTCCAGATCGATCACGGTTAGGCCCCGTGCCGTGGTGATATAGGCGATATGACCAGCGAGCGTGATATGGCGCGCGCCATCCAGCACGCCGCCTTCATTCCAGGTCAGGCTGCGCTTGAAGAAATTGTTGCGGAATTCCCCATCGGCGAGCGTGTTGATATCGACCAGGATCAGCCCTTCTTCGCTGTCGGTAATCACCGCATAATTATAGATCGGATGGAATGCCTGCTCCTGATTGACCTCGCGCAGTTCCTTGGTGTTGCGCAGGGGAGCGATCGGCTGGTTGGTGGCCAGCGCCATGCAGGTCGCATTCTTGGTGTCGACATGGGTATCCTGGCCGAGCGACGAGAAGGGGGCCTTGATGATACGTTCCGAGAAGCCCTTGTTACCGATCGAAGCGACGTCATAGGCGCGGAAACCGCCCTTGCCCTCCGCCACGAACATATATTCGCCGCGCAGCTGCAGACAACGGACCGCATCGCTGGTTCCCTGAATAACATTTTTGAACTCTTCGAGCGCCTTGGTCTCGCCTGAGAGATCCTTGTCGAGCCGTTCTCCCCGCACCCAGTCGATCAGTTCCCGGTCATGGTCTTCGACATGCATCCGCCAATAGTCGGGATAAGCATATTTTTGCAGATAGGAGCCGATCACCGCCTGTGGTTCGTCCCATTCGGTCACCCGCACGGCTTCGAAGCCTTTTTCCAGGCCAACCCAGGCATGGAGGCCGATGAAGTTGACGAAATTCGTCCCTTGCAACAGCGTCTGTGCCATGATCGCGTTGTTGTCGTTGGCTTCGCTGACATGGCAATCGGAGCATTGCTTGGTTTCGGTCTTGCGCACGGTGTGCGGGAAGTGCGGGGCGAAGGCCTGCGACGAGAAGCCAATGCCGGAAATCGGGGGTTGCTGGACGTAGATCCGCTCGCGGTTGATGTTGGTCGATGACAGGATCAGGGCAGAGGTTGACCGCACCGGGGCAATGACATTGCCCTTGCTGGTCTGGTGCCGGCCCAGCTGGAACATCTGGTCGCGGGCGACTTGCGGATTGTAGGTCGCATAGTTGCGGGTGGTACCGCCTTCATATTTGTGACTGTCCGCCTGCCAGTTGGCCTCGATCGGCAGATGGCAGCCGCCGCAGCTCGTTGTCCAGCTGAGATGGCAGGTAAAGCAGACCATATTTTCATCACTATGCGCCCGATCTTCCTTCGCTACGCCACTACCGAACGCATATTTGCCGGTTTCTGCACCGCTTTTTGACATGAGCTTCGCTCGCGCCGCCTTGAGATTGAAATCGGGATGCGATCGATCAACGCTATTCTTGACCAGGCTGACCCTCCATTCGAGTTTCGGATCGACGATTGACCGCTGGATCAACACACGATTGCCCTTGGGATCCTGAAACCATTCGAAGCGCCGCTCGCCATTGGCGTTGCGCAGGAGCGCCAAATTCTTGCCCTTGGGGCGTGCCGCCAGATTGCTGGTCATCAATGTGGGATAGGCGTCGGCGGTGCCGTGGCAGTCCTTGCAGCTGATTTCGACCGCGTTGGCGACCTCGCCGTAGATCAGACCATTGCCATGGCTGTCCTGGGCGAAATGGCAATCGGCGCATTGCATGCCGACCTCGGCATGGATGCTCATCATATGGACGGATTTACCCGGATTGACACCCGGTTCGACGAACTGGCCTTCGTCACCCTTGCGGAATTTTTCCGGATCATCATTGGCGACGATATTTTCGGTATCGGTGCTGTACGTCGCCTGATTGCCTTCGGCATCGAGCAGATTGCCGTCCCGGTCGCGTTTCAGGATCGCCCGGAAGTTCCAGCCATGGCCGTGGTAGTCGGCAAATTGCGTGTCCTTGGTCTCGCTGTTGAGATCATAGACATTGCGCAGGAAATCGATGTCGGCCCAAAGCCCCTTGGGTGAGGCGCCTTCAGGATTGCGGTCCAATACGGCCCGCACTTCTGCGGCCGTCGGATATTTCTGCTGCTTGTATTTCTTCTGATATTCCTCGTCGCTCATGCCCTCCGGCTTTGGCGTCTTGTTGTCCGGACCCGGCCACATATAGGGTGCGTCCGATTCATAGTCCCACATCGTGTAGCCGAGATAGCTGTTCAGGAAGATATTCGGCTGGTGCATATGGCAGATCATGCACTGGGCGGTCGGGATGGCGCGAGTGAAGGCGTGCTGCACGGGATGCCCTTTTTCCCGTTTGGCGGGGTCTATCTCACCCGCGTGGTCGTCGCCATGGCCCTCGTCATTGCCGTGGTCCGCCGCATCCGGCTTCGCGGTTTCGCCGTGGCCACCCTTGGCACCGTGCGCGGCGTCGTAGGTTCCAAAGCTGCCGAACCGGTGTTCGCCCTCTTTCAGATTGCGGATGGTCGGATCAACGGTCTGGGTCTGGCCGTCGCGGCCATATTTGGCCCAGATCGAGCTATGCCTGGGTTCGCGGTCATTCGCGTAGACCACATGGCAGCCAGCGCAGCCAGACTGGCGATAGTCGCCGGGCTGATCATTGGTTCCCATGAACCACATGAACGGATCGTTGAGCCTGGTCTTGTGGATATTGAGTACCGGAATGGCGACGCGCAGGCCGGTTCCGGGACCGCGGTTGGATTGTTTCAGGTCAGGACGACCGGGCTCTTCCAGCCGCTGGATGATGCCGCCGATATTGGGCAATCCGATTTCCGGGAACTGAGTGTTGATATTGCGGCCACCGCGCTCGAATACGCGGAAAATATCGCCTGGCGGAACCGTATGCCAGGTCGGCAGGGGATAGAGGATTGGCAGGGCCCCGCGATTCTTCTGCGCATCGGTCACGGTGCCGTGAGGATTGCCGGGCGACTTGATCGTCGCCGGCTCGCCCTTGCGCGTATAGGCTTCGCCAAACACGTAATTTTTGAACGGGACAATGCCGTTATTATAGGCAGCGCCACCCCACAGCATTGCACCGGTTGCCATCAGCGACCGCTCGGACGCCTCGATGATCTCCATATGGCATGCACCGCAGGATTCGCGCGCGACCCGATAGTCGGACGGATTGACGAAACGCACAAATTCAGGAGATTCCGCGTTCAGCAGGGAATAGCTGCGCTTCGGATTGGCGGAAGACGGCCAATGCCAGCTTTCGGGATATTTGGGCAGAACATGCGCTTTTTTGAGCGCATCCATATAGGCGAGGCTGTTCTTGCCCCATTTGTTGTCGCCGACGACCGAGGCGTCGCCGCCATGGCAATCCACGCAGCCCAGAACCACGGCCGGGGTCTCGTGCATGGTCTTCTGGTCACTGTCGGTGTGGCAGGTCTGGCAGCCGCTGCTTTTGGCCTGCGCTTCGTCCCAGGTCTGGTTTTGCGGGGCAGGGGGCGTGAAACTATAGTCGATTTTTTGCGGTTTTTCTTTCCCTGCGGCGAGCAACAGGGACGCCGGGGTTAGGGTGAGAGCCAAGGCTCCCAATCCTGCGAAGATCAATTTGCTATTGCTGGTCATGAAGTTCCGCCAACGCATCAGAAGGCCAGTATCGCATTGAGCAATATGGAATAATGGAAGTCACGCTTGTCTGTCTGATCGAACAAATCCTTGAACCCCTTGCCGGGTAATAATGCCGCGCCGGAAAGGCGGAATACCATATTCTGCGTCGCCTTGGGGCGGTAGATTGCCGCTACCGATAGATCCCAGCCGATGTCCTTGGGAATCGACCCCTCCACGCGCAGTGCTTCGAGACTTTCCGTTCTGTGAAACCAGAGATGATTGGCATTGGCGGAAAGCCGAAACGTCGGAGTGAGGTCGGCGTCAACCCCGGCACCGGCCAATATCGTGCCCGGATTGTTGAAATTGCTCTGCCCCTGTTCCTTTGACGAGCGCAGGCTGTTGAGAATGCCGTTGCGGCCATTGATCGAGATCACCCGGCCGCCACCCGCAAATGGGATGGTCTGGCGGATCCAGTAGCTGGTGTCGGCGCCAGCAAAAATCGGGTTTTCGAAAATCGCGTCGAAGCCACCTTCGATATTGTTGTAGGGATTGCCGTCGCCGCTGGCGAACAGGCCGGAGGCGCGGAAGCGCAGGAAATCGACATCGTAGCTGGCCTCGAGCGCTCCGAAATAGGCCTGGATTTTCGCCGGTTCGCTGGTGAAGAAGCTGTTCCGGTCCTCGCCAAAGGCACCGTAGACTTGTCCGGTCAGGTTGATCCGCCCGATCCTTCCGTCAAAGGCATAGCCGGGATAGACGACATCATAGGCACGGCCTCTCAGGTCGCCGAGCAGCGCGGGGCGGACGGGAAAGCCGTTGTCGTCGATTTCCACATCCGACTTTTCGCGGTTCATATTGTAGGTCAGGCTGAACTGGCTGGTGAGGCCGACAAAGGGTAGGTCCTGCCGATAGAGATTGGCGAAGAAAATATAGCTTTCGCGCGGGGTCTGGGTGATGTCGTTGAGGCCGGAGTTGGTGTCTTTTTCCAGCTGGACGAAGGCGCCCAGGTTATACTGGACCCGGTTGTTGTCGCGGGTGCCGAACAGGCGGAAACCAAGCTGGTTGTCCTGGAACAGGAAGCCGCGGAAATCCGCCTGCATCGGCTGGATTCCGATCCGAAAACTGTCGAAATCATAGCGCGCCGAGGTGTTGCGGATATGATAGTCGAAAAATGCCTCCTGAACGCCGACGAACCAGTCGGTGCGGTGAGAGGATTTTGACGGTTCGACGAACAGCACCCGGCGCTCGGGCACGTTCACATGGTTGACCTGGGTTGCCAGAGTCAGGCGATATTCGACATCTGGCGGCTTGTAGGCGGTTGAGCCCTTGATCAGGGCGAAGCCGGTGATGAAGGTCTGGGCGTAGACTTCCGAACCGGATCGCCCGAAAACGTCGATGCTGTTCGGACGTTCGGTGGTCTGGACGCCGACGGGGATGGGGAAGCTGCGCGGTTCGAAGACCGTGTCGGAAATGGCATTGGCGACGAAGAACCAGTCATCCCCCTTGAGAAAGCCGGGTTTTTTGTCGGCCGGGATCGGCTTGTCGCCCTTGAGAACGTTCTGGTTATAGGGATTGAGCGTGCTGTGGCAGTTGTTCCGCAAAGCGCCGAACAGGGTGTAGATCGATTCATCGCCGCCTTTTGCCGGGCAAAGGCTCTGCATGATCCGCCAGCGGTCGGGGACCGGGAATTCGTCGGTCGGGAAGGCTTCGGGCGGCGGGGCGCTGATCGCGCCGGGATTGTTCTGGGTGACCGGATCCGGCAGTTCCTTTTGTACGCCAGGCCGGCGCCGACCGTCGATCAGGGCCTCGTCGGCCGTCAGATCGTCGACCTTGATCTCGAGGGGATCGGGGGCATCGGATTGTTGGGAAATGGAAGAATTGGAAGCATCTTTCACGCTTTCTTCCCCGGCGGCTGTTTGTCCTGCCGTTTGTTCCTCTTCTTCGGCCAAATCGGGTCCGCCCATGCCCATTTCTTGACCGAAATCGGCGGATTTGGTCCGTTTTTGTGCGAAATTTTCTCTCGCCAGCAAAGCGGTCAAGGAGACTTCCATCTCCTCAACAGAGACGTTCCGGGCCTCCATTTGTTCTGCCTGGCCAGAAAGCACTGCCAGGATCGGTACAAAGGAGGCGGCGAGTCCCGACATCAGCCCTACAGACCCTCGCAGACATTTTGCGCATTCGTGTCAAGGAACGGCGCAAACGGACAGTTTACATAGCGAAGGCGAACAGAGGCATTGCCGAGATTGACCACGACATTGTCGGCGCGGACGGATTTTGGGGCATTGCCAATCGATCCAACTCGCACGCCTGCATTGTGCAGGCCGAGGAAGCTCGCCATATCGTCCTGGTCGATACCGTCACCCGATACGCCGATGCCACCGATCAGCTTGCCACCACGATAGATCGGGACGCTGCCCGGGAAAATCTGGATGCCGTTGGCGAGCCGGACCTGGCCGCCGGTACCTCCGATCGCTGGCACCTGGGTGCAGCGTTGGGGGGTGTCGGCGCTGGCGCCGTTGGAGCTGACATAAGCCAGATGCGCGCCGATATTGGGGACGACCAGATCGAGTTGCAGACCAACTGCGAACGGGCTGAACTGCGACGACTGGGCAACGGACAAGGGTCCGGGTGGCCGTCCGATTTCGCCGTCCGGGAAATAGGGGCGGGACAGGTTGCCGCCGGAACGATCGGCAAAGGCTACGGTGCCGGTCAGG
>CAWUKF010000095.1:0-8638 GCA_963922745.1 uncultured Sphingomonadales bacterium | reverse complement strand
AGTCGCCGGATTTCCCTGGCCACCAATTCCTCGACCAGATCGGGCAGGTTCGTATCGAGCCATTGCTTGATCATTGGCCGCATCAGCTCGCGTGTCAGGTCTTCCAGCGACGTGCCGCTTGATGGTTGAACCGGAGCGGCGCGCTCAAACGCTTCCTTTTCGACGAGCGAGGAGAGAGACTGCCGCATGCTGTCCAGCTTATTGTCGTCGATCAGCCGCTCTTCCCGGCGGCGATCGCCAAACACGCCGCGAGCGGACGAGCTTTGGTTCTCGGCCAGTTCATCGGTCAGTTCGAGTATCTCGTCATCGCTGACTGCAGGCGTTACGTCCGGAACTGCTTGCAGCGCCGGTTTGAGTGGACTCTTGCGGTGGGCGACAGGCCGATCCTCATCAATCGCCTTGTCTTCGGCAATGATGCGTTTGATCGACGAGAGAATTTCTTCCATCGACGATTCCCGGTTCTGTTCAGCCATTTGCGAAACCCCTACACTTATGCCCCGTGGCCGACTTGTCTGACGCCCACGGCCTTATCGGCGCGGCGGCGTCACCGGCAATGGCTCTATGTCCGCTTTTTGCGCCTGAGTGTCAACGGTTCTGGTTGCCTGCGGTTCTGGATTCGGATCGCTCTGATAATCGTAGAACATGTCGTCGACTCGCTCATAGTTGACATCGGGATCGTACAGCGCGCCGCCATCCAGGCCCAGATCGCGCGCTTCTGCTCGGCCCATTGCCGCGAGCAGGGAGAAACCGGCGACATAGCTATTGCGGCGCGCCGTTACCAGCTGCACCTGAGCATTGAGCAATTCCTGTTCGGCATTCAATATGTCCAATATGGTGCGGTTTCCGACGGAATTTTCCGCTCGCACGCCTTCAAGGGACAGGCTAGCCGCGGCGACGGCCCGTTCGGATGACTGGATTACCCGTTCCGATGCGCGCCAGCTGGAATAGGCGGCGCGGGTCTGGGCGATTACGTCGCGCTCGATCGCGATCTGCTGTTCGTAAGCCTGACCCGACCGCGCCTGGGCCTGCCGTATCTGCGCCGCCGGTCGTCCGCCCTGATAAATTGGCATCGTCGCCCGGATTCCCACTTCTGCGGTGGACTGTTCTTGCACGAAGTTGGTGCCAGCGACACTTCCGCCGAGCGTTCCGTGGTAATTCACATAGCGTCCCTGGGCATAGGTTGAAAGGCGAGGCTTGTTCGCCGACCGCGCGGTTTTGATGTCGAATTCGGCGGCATCGCTGCGCTCCTTGGCAGCAAGCAGGTCCGGATTATAGGCCAGTGCAATATCGACGGCCTGATCGGGTGTTTCGGGCATATTGGGCAGCGGTGGAGGCGGCTCCAGATCTCCCGGTTCGTGACCCACCAGAGCAATATAATTTTCCTTGCTGCGGATCAGGCTGGCGCGGGCAGTTTCCAGATCACTTTTGGCAATTTCCAGCCTCGACTCGGATTGGGCGACATCGGTGCGAGTCAGATCGCCGATTTCGAACCGGTCGCTGGTTGCGTCGAGATTGACGGAAAGTACGCCCACATTGGACCGGTTCAGCTGGACAATCGCCGAATCACGGATCACGTCCATATAGGTGGCGACGACATTACTGAACACGCTCGCCTCGGTTGCGCGCAGATCATATTGGCCGGCCTCGACCCGGGTTCTGGCTGCCCGAATCGCGTTTTTGACCGCGCCGCCCGAATAGATTGGCACGTCGATTGATCCGCCTGCCGTCGATTGACGGAGCGGCGCGGTAAAGCTGTTGGCGCTGCGGAGAAAATTTTCCTGAAAGCCAAAGTCGGAGGTGGCGCTTGGGCGGCCATCGGCCTTTGCAATAGCCACGGTTTCGTCGGTTGCCCGCTGACTGGCGCGCGCACCCGACAGCGTTGGATTGGTCTCATAGGCGGATGTCAGGGCGTCACGTAATGTGTCGGCCTGTGCCGGCGCGGACAGCAATGCAACTATGGCCGTTCCCAGGAAAAATTGACGCCTAGTCATCTCGATACTCTCCCGAACGCCTTAAAATTCGAAGCTTTTTGCAACTTCAAAACCGGGCAGGGGGCAACCCCCGCCATCGGCAAAATATTGATAGCCAACATGACCGCCTGCCGCTCTGCCCAGCGCCAGCCGAGGTACGCCGTCATGGACGATTACCCCCACGATCCTCCCATTCGGTGCCAGCTGATCGACAAGGGTCTGGGGAATTTGTTCTGCCAGGCCATCCACAACGATCACCGAATAGGGTGATGATGAGCGCCACCCTTCAGCAAGGGCACCTGTTTCCACCTTGACGTTTTCATATCCGGCGAGATTTGCTTCGGCGATGGCAACCAGCTTGGGGTTTTGCTCAACCGCCGTAACGCTTCCCGCCAATTCCGCCAGTACCGCAGCAGTGTAGCCCGTGGCGGCACCGATCAGAAGGACGTTGTCGGCCTTCGAAATGCGCGCCATGTTCAGCAGCCTGCCGGTGGTAAGAGGCGGGTTCAGGGCTCGGTCCTCGCCGATCTGCACGCCACGATCGGCGTAGGCGAAGCTCCGCCGGTCAACCGGCACGAAATCTTCGCGCGGAATATGGCTCATCGCCGCGATCAGGCGTGGATCGCTGACCTCTGTGGTGCGCAGCTGGCTGACCACCATCGCTTTACGCATTTGTGTGAAATTTTCCTGACCCAAGCGTCGATCCTCGCAATGAATGTTCCATCGTCCATGCCACTTCTGTATTATGAATACAATACACTATGGAGGAGATTTTGTCGCTTCTAGCTTGGCTTGTCCCCTCCGCCAAGATGGATTTCGGCGAATTTGCGCTGACTGCGTCTTTTGCGCGACAATCGGCCGATCTGGCGCGATGCGCACCCCTGGTATTCAAGGAGACAACTTTGGGTTGACTTTCTTGCCAAAGCGAAGCAATTCGCGCCCTCTCTCCGGCCCGATGGCGGAGTGGTGACGCAGCGGATTGCAAATCCGCGCACCCCGGTTCGATTCCGGGTCGGGCCTCCAAATTTTCTCCTGATCCCGCACCATCGATTCTGACTTGTGCTGCGCACTCTGCTGCTATTTGCCAGAGAGCAGCGGCAACGTCTGTCGTCCAGCCGATTTCAATCCCAAAAAGCTCTGACAAACGGCGATTTCCGTTTCGCGCTACAGAAATTTGACACTTATATTACAGTTTTGTTGCATTGCCTGTCACATAAGTGTAACAAATGTCTATTGGAGCAGGAGGAAATGCTATGAAAACCGCTAAAATTATCGGAATCACGGTCGGACTGATGTTGATCGGAACACCGGCCATTGCGCAGGGCGTCGGCGAAATTGGTTATGCCAAGGGTGCCTTGGGATATGATGCGCTGGTGGCCGGGCAGAACGAGGTCGCGCTGCAACAGCTGGAGACGGCGGAAAAGGTCGACGCCAATGATCCTGCCCGATTGATCAATCTTGGCCAGGTCTATGCAAGAATGGGCCGCACCGGCGATGCCGCGCGGATGTTCATGGCCGCGATTCGCAGCGACCGCCATTTTGATCTTGTCCTTGCCAACGGATCCGTGGTCGATTCCCGCGATGCCGCCAATCAGGCCTTGCAAAATCTCAACAGCCAGTTTGCCACGCGGTAAACGGGAGGTCATTCCAGAGCGGTTTCGCGGCTCTGGATAAAAGCAACAAGGCGGTCGTTCCAGCGGCCGCCTTTTTTTGTGCATCGTTAATGCGCTCCGGATCAACGGGTCACATAACCCGAGCTTATCTGCGGTCGCGGAGATGAGTGCAAGAATTCCGTCATAATTGAGTCTCCAAAGCGTCATGCAAACAGCATCGCAGGGTCACTTCCCATCCCTAGAGGCCTTCGCTGAGGGCGATGGGGAGCTTCTGATTCGATTCCGCATCGTTTGATTCGAACATATCAAACCAGTTATTTTGCGGAGACCAATCCCATGTTGAATAAGCAAATCCGTTCCGTCCTGTTCGCGAGTGCTGCTGCCCTTGCGGTGACGGCTTGTGGCGCCGATGACGTCGCGTCACCGGGCGAAGGCAATATCATAGTATTGCCGACCCCGGCTCCCGCGCCCGCTCCGGCACCGACTCCGACCCCGACGCCGACACCAGGCTCGGGACCGGCTGCCAATTGCCCCACCGGAACGGCCAATGTCGGAACGATCACGACCGGCAATGGCGAGGAAGTACGCAACTGCCAGATTTCCGGCATCATCACCGGCAATCTGCTCGTGCCGAAAGCCGCCGGCACGATTTACTCCTTCTCGGGCGAAGTTGACGTGGGAATTGATGGCGGCGCGACCGGCATCATCACCTTTGAGCCCGGTGTAACCGTATTCGGTTCTTCCGGTGGCGACTTCCTGCTGGTCAACCGTGGCTCGCAGATATTCGCCGAGGGAACGGCAACTGCGCCGATCATCTTCACCTCGCGCCAGAATATTCTTGGCACCACGACCGCAGATAGCATCGGGCAATGGGGTGGCGTCGTCATTCTTGGCCGGGCGCCAATCTCCAACTGCGCGACGGGCAACGTGTCCAATCCGGGCGGCACCCGTACCGATTGCGAAGCGATCATCGAAGGTCCGGCCAATGCCGTATACGGAGGAACCCTTCCCAATGATTCTTCGGGTCGACTTTCCTATCTGCAAATCCGCTATCCCGGCTTCGAAGTGTCGACCGGTAACGAACTCAATGGCATTAGCCTTGGCGGGGTCGGTCGTGGCACCTTCTTCCAGAATATCCAGGTTCACAATAGCTCGGACGATGCGGTCGAATGGTTTGGTGGCCGGGTCAACGGCAAGAATCTGGCCTTCACAGGGAACGACGATGACTCGGTCGATTCCGATGTTGGTTACAAGGGTTTCAACCAGTTCGTCCTCGCGGTTCAGCGGGTCAATGGCGGCGACCATAATTGGGAAGCGGACTCCAACGGTGACGAAGATGCCCAGCCACGGCAAAATTACGCCATGGCAAACGGCACGCTGGTCTCGCGCGGCGGCAACACCACGATCCTGATGCGTGGCGGTGGCGACTATGAAATGTACAATAGTGTGATATCCAGCGCATCCGGCAGCAACCGTTGTCTCGATATGGATGGCAGCGCGACGGTTCAGGCCGCCGACGCCTCGCTCGATGAAAAGGGACCGCCGGTATTCCAGTCGGTGTTCATGTCCTGCTCGGGCGGCGCGTTCGTGGACGACGGCAATGTGACCGTTGCGGCGATCCAGACCATCTTCAATGCCGGCACCAATAACACATCGGCAGGTACCTCGACGCTTGCTTCGAGCGCATGGCCGATTGCCTTCATCAACGGTGCGAATGAAAATGGTGTGACGCCTTTCGATGCAGCGAGCGTCGCATCCTCGTTCCAGTTCGGAGACTATGAAGCGGTCAATTATATCGGAGCCGTGAAAGACGCAAACGACACGCGCTTCCAAGGCTGGACCTGTGGTCTCTACGCCAACGATTGCGCCGTCGCTCCCACCATTGGTTAACCCTGAACCAAACCACTGGGATGGCGGCCCTCGGCGGTCGCCATCCCATTTTTACACAATATGAAGGACATTTTAGATGACCAAGCGGACATCGATAATCGCCGGCCTGCTGCTTAGCTCTGCACTTATTTCTCCAGCTGCCTATGCACAATCGACACCGGCAGATGAGCCGGCAGCCGAGCCAACATCGACGGATGACGAACCAGTCGACCAGGACGTCGATGTCTCTGCACCCGGCGGCGAATTCAGCGGCGAGATCATCGTCCGCGGCAAATATATCCCCAATCCGGTCCGCGCGACCGGCGAAGTCGTCTCGGTTCTCGGCGAAGCAGAAATTGCCCGTACCGCAGATGGCGACATCGCCGGCTCGCTGCAGCGCGTCACCGGCCTGAGCGTCGTCGGCGGTCGTTTTGTCTTTGTCCGCGGTCTTGGTGAGCGCTATTCGCTGGCTCTGCTCAACGGCCTGCCTCTGCCTTCACCCGAGCCGCTCCGCCGGGTGGTTCCGCTTGATCTGTTTCCAACCAGCGTCATCGCCTCGACGGTTGTCCAGAAAAGCTATTCGGTCAACTATCCGGGCGAATTTGGCGGCGGTGTAATCAACCTCACGACAAAATCGACACCGGACGAACCCTTTCTCAAGATCAATTTCGGAGTTAGCGGTGATAGCGAAACCACCGGCAAGTTGGGCTACACCTATGACGGGTCCGACGGTGATATCATCGGTTTCGACTCTGGTGTCCGCGACATTCCCGCCGGCTTGGCACAGGCTCTGGCCCAGAATGTGCCCATTTCCGTCGGCACGACCTTCACCAGCGAGGATCTTCAGGATTTTGCCGCTAGTCTGAACAACGCCGAGACCAATCTGATCCAGCGCAACAACGACATACCGGCTAATTTCTCTGCTGACATTTCGGCGGGCAAGACCTTTGATGTTGGCGACGCCTATGTTGGCGTCGTGGCGACCGCCGGATATGACAATAGCTGGCGCACCCGCGGCGGCGTCCAGCAGACGTCGCAGGGCATTGTCACCGTCAACGGCGAACCTGGTCTGCTGCCTGATCAGGATTTCCGTTTTGTCACTACCGAGAACCGCATTGTCATCAACGGCCTGCTCGGACTTTCGGCAGAGGTCGGCGAGCACAAGTTCCGTTTCACCAATCTCTATATCCACGACACGTCGAAGGAGGCCTCGATCAAGGCCGGTATCGACTCGATCAACGTCAGCGACGACACCTTGCTCAACCAGGGTCGGACCAGCTGGTTCGAGCGACAGTTGTTCACGTCACAGTTTGTCGGCGAATTCAAATTTGACGAGCTGAGCATCGACGTGCGCGGCAGTTACGCCAATTCCAAGCGCGATGCGCCTTATGAGCGGACCTATGGCTATGCCTATGATGACATAATTGCGCAGGATTATGTCAACAACCTGACATCGCCCGGCCAATCGGCTCGAATCCGGTTCAGCGATCTCAACGACAACGTCTATGGCGCAGGTGCCGACATTGCCTACGAGACCGATCTCGGCGTGCCGACGATTTTCTCCGCCGGCTACAGCTATTACAAGAATGACCGCTTTGCGCAGCGACGCGATTTCCGCTTCGTGCCAGTGGGCAATATCCCCAATCCGATCGATCAGGAGCGGATCGATTTCCTGCTGTCCGACTATAATGTCTATACCTATGGACTGGAATTGCGCGAAGTCGCATCGCAGGCGTCGGTTCCTGCCTATACGGCCTCGCTTGAAGTCAACGCCGGCTATGTTTCGGTGGAAGCAGAACTGACCGATGGTCTGCGCGCGAATGTCGGTGTGCGATACGAAGATGCCAAGCAGCAAGTGACGCCGATCTCGCTCGTCGGGGGCACCCCCGGCGTCGGTACCGGACTGAACAATGACTATTGGCTGCCAGCAGGAACGCTGACCTGGAACTTCGCCGAGGACATGCAATTTCGACTGGCCGCGTCGAAAACCATCGCCCGACCGCAATTTCGCGAGCTCGCGCCGCAGCAGTTTCTGGATCTCGAATCCGATCGCACCTTTGTCGGAAATCCTTTGCTGACCGACAGCGAATTGTTCAACGTCGAAGGCCGCTACGAATATTATATTGGTCGCGGCGAGCGCATCACCCTTGCGGGCTTCTATAAGAAAATCGACAACCCGATCGAAAATGTCGCCTTCGTGCAGGGCGGTGGTACGCTGTTTACCGGCTTTTCCAATGCCCCGAGCGCGACGCTTTATGGTGGCGAGATCGAGCTGGTCAAATATCTTCCGCTTTATGACTTTGGCGGCAGTTTCTTCGAGAACCGGCGTCTGATGTTCGCCGCCAACTACACCTACACAAAATCTAAGATCAAGGTGGACGCCAGCGACATGTCGATCAACCCGATCACGCTGACGCCCGTTGCTTCATCGAACCTGTTCGACGACGGCGATCGCCTGACGGGGCAGTCGAGCCATGTCGGTAACTTCCAGTTCGGCATGGAGCGTGAGGATGGGCCGGTGTCACAGCAGACAATATTGCTGACCTACAACAGCCCGCGCGTTACAGCTCGCGGTCCGCAGGGGCAGCCCGATCTGATCGAGCGGACCGGCTGGAAACTCGATGTGGTGCTGCGCGAAGAGATGAATATCGCCGGTCAGGATTTTGAGTTGAAGTTCGAGGCGCGCAATCTTCTCGGTACCGACTATCGTGAGTCCCAGACCCTGGGCAGTACGACCATCCTGAACAATGCCTATGATATCGGCACACGTTTCTCGATGAGCATCGGACTGAATTTCTAGAACGAGATCTGTCATCTATCTGTCAAATAGGAGTCGTCGCTGCGTCATATTATTTTCCTATTCCATGAGTGAATAACAGCGGGAAGATAATCGTGATGCGCGGCGGATTTCTCGAGGCTCTGGTCTCGAGGCGACCAACTTCAGGCAGGCAGCGGGTTGACGTTCGCCAGAACATGACACGGTGAGCGGCAACAAACCTTCAGTGGACGATAGCATGTCAGCCGACGGGGAAGGCATTCTTTCACCATCCCCCCTGCTTGACCTGCCCTATGGCTATGCCCGCGATCAGGGGATATTGCTGCGCTCCATGGACGGCGAGCGTGCCTCGATCGCCATGCGCGCTGGTTCTGATCCCTCGGCTTTGCTGGAGGTGCGGCGCTATCTGG
>CAWUKF010000094.1:0-8801 GCA_963922745.1 uncultured Sphingomonadales bacterium | reverse complement strand
CGTGCTCGCCCTGATCACCCGGCGGTTGATGACGGCAATTCCGACGCTGCTGGTGATCATCCTGGCATCCTTCTTCCTGATGCGACTGGCGCCCGGCGGGCCATTTGACGGCGAACGGCCGCTCGCCCCGGAAACACAGGCCGCGCTGCAGCAGGCTTATGGCCTGGACCGACCGCTCTGGGAGCAGGCGTGGCTTTATATTTCGCGCTTGGTGCAGGGCGATTTCGGGCCGTCTTTGGTCTACCGCGATTTCAGTGTATCCGAGCTGATCGCGCAGGGGTTGCCGATATCCCTCACGCTCGGCGGGCTTGCGATCCTGCTCGCGCTGGTGATCGGGGTGACGGGTGGCCTCTTTGCCGCAGTCCGTGCTGGACAGGCATCAGACCAGACGATCATGATGGCCGCGACGGTCGCCACAGCCTTGCCGACCTTTGTCACCGGCCCGGCGCTGGCGCTGTTTTTTGGCCTGTGGCTGGGTCTGCTGCCTGTTTCCGGGACCGGTGATGGGGTGGCCTGGTTGATCCTGCCGGTCGTGGCTCTGGCGCTGCCGGTCTCCGGTGCGATCGCCAAGCTCACCCGCGCCGGGCTGGCCAGCGTGCTCAAGCAGGATCATATCCGCACCGCTCGGGCTCGCGGCCTGTCGGAGACAAAAATCCTGTTCAAACATGGTCTGCGGCCAGCCCTGGTGCCGGTGGCCAGCTATCTCGGTCCGGCGGCCGCCGGCCTTCTGACTGGCGCGGTGGTGGTCGAAACCGTTTTCGGCCTGCCGGGACTGGGTCGTTATTTCGTCCAGGGCGCGCTCAACCGTGACTATCCGCTCGTGCTGGGTGTGGTCACCCTCTATGCCGCGCTGATCATCCTGTTCAACCTCTTCGCCGACCTGATCTACGGCTGGCTCGATCCCAGAATGCGGGAAGGGTGAGACGGTGCTGAAACGGCATTTCCCCCTCGGCCTGGTGCTGGTGCTTGCGATGCTGGCCCTGTTGCTTCCGTTTATGCTTCCGTGGAGCTACGACCAGATCGACTGGGATGCGGTGCGAGCGCCCGCATTCAGCGGATCGCATATTTTCGGGACCGACGAGATTGGACGGGATAGGCTTGCGCGGCTGGCTGCGGGGACGCGGATTACACTGATGGTGGCGACCGCGGCGGCGCTGGTCTCGTTGATCGTCGGTATCGCCTGGGGAGCAACCGCAGGCTGGATCGGCGGTCGGGTCGATGAAGCGATGATGCGGATCGTGGACGGCCTCTATGCGCTGCCGTTCATGTTCATCGTGATCCTGCTGATGGTCGTGTTCGGGCGATCGATCCTGCTGGTGTTTGTCGGCATCGGGCTGGTCGAATGGCTGACCATGGCACGGGTGGTGCGGGGGCAGGTGATGGCGCTGAAGCAGCGACCATTCATTCTTGCGGCCGAGGCGGCTGGCACCTCCTCGCCCGCAATCCTCTGGCGTCATATATTGCCCAATATCGCCGGCGTCGCGCTGGCCTATCTGATGCTCACGGTACCGCAGGTGGTGATGGTCGAGAGCTTCCTCTCCTTTCTCGGCCTTGGCGTTCAGGAGCCGCTGACTTCGCTCGGCATCCTGGTCAAGGAAGGAGCCGATGATATGGACATGACGCCGCTTGGCCTGGCGCTGCCGGGCGGCCTGCTGGTGACCATATTGGTCTGCCTCACGATCGAAGGCGAGCGGTTGCGGGATCGCTTTTCATGAGCCTTTACGAAATACGAAACCTGGCGATCAAGATCGGCGGTCATCGCCTGGTCGAAGAGGTCGGCCTGACCGTCGAAGCGGGACGGTGCACCGCCATCATCGGTGCCTCCGGGTCCGGAAAAAGCCTGGCCTGTCTGACGCCTTTTGGTCTGACGCCCGGCGAACCTTCCGGCACCATGATATTGGATGGAATCGATCTGGCTGGTGCAGGTTCCGCCGAAATCAGGGATGTGCGCCGCCGTCTCGCCGGATTTGTCTTTCAGCAGCCGTTGACCGCGCTGACCCCGCATCTGACTGTCGGTGCCCAGTTGCAGGAAGCCACGATGCAGGCCGGTGCTACCCGCCCGTCGCGTCGGGAGCTTGCCCGCAAGCTGGAACGCGTTGGTCTGTCCCGGTCCGATGAGAGGCTTGATCAGTTCCCGCACCGGCTGTCCGGAGGTGAGCGGCAGCGGGTGATGATCGCGGCTGCCATTGCCCATGATCCGAAATTGCTCGTTGCCGACGAACCGACCAGTGCGCTCGACGCCTCGCTGCGCGCCGAAATCATGGCGCTGCTCGACGAATTGCGCACCGAGCAGGGACTGGGACTGCTGCTGGTCAGCCATGATTTGGCTTCGGTCGAGGGCCATGCCGATCAGCTGGTGGTGATGGACAAGGGACGGGTGGTGGAAAGCGGTCCGGCCGGTGAGGTGATCGCCAATCCCGGCGAAGATTATACGAGGCGGTTGATTGCGGCCACGCCGCGCCTGCACGAGGTGGCCCCGGTGCTTCCCCGCCCCGGTGAACCATTGTTGGAGACCCGCGCCCTGGGGGTCACCTTCGCGCGTCCCGGCTGGCGGCGAGGCAAGATCAGAGCGTTGGTGGACGCCGGCATCATGTTGCGACGGGGCGAGTCGCTGGCAATCGTCGGTGGCTCGGGGTCCGGAAAATCGACTCTTGGACGCGCAATCGCCGGTATCGGACCGGTGACCGAAGGCGAAATCCTGTGGCAGGGCTCCGCGCTGCCGGAACGCCGACAGCGCGGTCTCGACATGCACCGGCTGATCCAGCCGGTGTTTCAGGATCCGGTTGCCAGCCTCGATCCGCTCTGGCGGATCCGGGACATTGTAAGCGAACCGCTACGCAATCTGAGGCCTGACCTGGCGGCGGTCGAACGCCATGCTATGGTGCTGAAGGCCTTGGCCGATGTCGATCTTGCGGAGGATTTCCTAGTTCGCGCACCAGCCAGTCTGTCGGGCGGCCAGGCGCAGCGGGTAGCGATAGCCCGCGCTATTATTGCTTCTCCGCAATTGCTTGTGCTGGACGAAGCGACCTCGGCACTGGATCCGCTGGTAGGGGCGGAAATATTGAAGCTGCTTCTCCGGCTCCAGGTTGAAAACGGACTGAGCCTCCTGTTCATCACCCATGATATTGCTGCCGCCCGGCGTCTGTGTCACCGGGTTGCAGTAATGGAAGAGGGACGGATTGTGGAAAGTGGCGAGATGCAGGCGGTGATCAATCATCCCCGACATCCGGCGACGCAAAAGCTGATCGCCGCCAGCTAAAGAAAAAGGGCCACCCGATTACCCGGATGGCCCCTTTTTCAGCGTCGCTTTTGTGAATTTAGAAGGATACGCCGAGAGTGAAGATAAAGGCAGAGTCGGTGAAATCCTTCTGTGCCGGAGAATCGTCGGTATCGGTATAGGCCACTCCCAACGTCAGGTTTTCGGTGATGGCATAATCCACACCCAGGGACCAATCGACATAATTATTGTCGGTGCCCTGCAGGGTGCTGAGGAAGCTGTTGCCATCCGAATAACCCAGATGTCCGTTCACGGTCAGCGGGGTGTTCGGGATGCCGGCGCTCAGATCGGTGTAGAGATAGATATTATCCTGGTTCGCCAGAGCGCTTTGTCCGCTCCAAGAATAGGCAGCGCCGACCGTGGCTTCAACCGGACCGATGGTCGCCGAAAGCGAGGCATAAGGTTCGAAGAAATCGGTTGCCCCGCCGCCGACACCGCCAGCATCGGGATAGAAATAATAGAGCAGGCCGACATCTGCCGAAATGCCTGAAGCCAGTTCACCCGACCAGCCGCCGTAGACGTCGATTTCGGTGCCGCCGGCAAAGTTAATCGAGGAACCCCAGGTTCCGATATAGAAGCCGCTTTCGTGGCCGATATCGATACCGCCCTGAATGGCAACGTCGCCACCGGACTGGGCGACACCGCGGAAGCGATAGTCGCTGGTGACGGCTGCGTTACCGGAAATCGTGAAAGCGCTGGTCGATTCGGCTTCTTCATCCTGAGCGAAGGCAGGAGCGGCCGTGGTGGCCAAGAGAATGGCCGAAAGACCGACGATGGTTGATTTGGCTTTGCTGCCAAGAATATTTTTACTGGACGTGCGCATGGAAATCCCTTTCTCGTTGATGCGTATCGCCCCTCCTGATTTTGTTATGGCTGTCTTTTTATTGCGCCAGATGCCCCGAACGCGAACAGTCTCTAAACATGCAAGGGAAAGCTGCTCTATTTTATTGCGCTGCACAAGAAAGAACACGACAGTAAAGATGACATAATTGTCTGGATGTTGCACATGCGCCACAAAGCTTGCATCAGCCGCTTAAAATTTAGGCGGATTTGATACGCAGTGACTAATTATGCATCATTTCCGGTCGTTTCGGCAGGTTATCCATCATCCTGCAGAGATCAGCGCGTTCATTCGGCAGCGCCCGATTCTTTTCCGTCAATGGCTGGATTCGACCCGGCTTCCAGCGTTACGGTTCCGCCCTGCGGCAATGATTTGATATGGACATCGCGTTGCGGGAAGGGGATTTCGACTCCATGTTCCTTGAACAGGTCCCATACCCGTTTCAGGATAGCCGCCTTGAAATTGCCAACACCCGATTGCGGGTCCTTGATCCAGCAGCGGATTTCAAAATTGACGCTATTGTCGCCAAATTCCAGCATCCAGACGACCGGCTTGGGGTGGCTCAGGACGCGCGGCACATCGACACAAGCCTGTTTCATCAGCTCAATCGCCTGGTCCATGTCGGTGTTGTAGGAGACGCCGACCGGGATGCTGATCCGGACATTGGGATTGGAATAGGACCAGTTCTCGACTTCCCGCGTCATCAGGTCCTCGTTCGGGATCAGATGTTCCTTGCCCTCACGCGTCAGAACCGAGACCGCACGCACCCCGATCTTGTTGACCCAGCCAAAACTGTCGCCGACCGCGATCACATCTCCGGGCTTGATCGAACGGTCCATCAGCAGGATGATTCCGGCGATCAGGTTACCAATCGTCTTCTGCATACCGAAACCGATGGCAAGGCCGAAGGCGCCGGAGAATACGGCGAGGGCAGTGAGATCGATCCCGACGATATCGAGGCCAAGAACAAAGGCCCCCGCCAATATGGCAACGGTCGCGAGCTTCTGGCCCAGAACCTTTTGCGCGCCGTCCAGCTCGCTATTTCCGATAATATAGGTCACCAGCCGCATCAGCACACGGGCAACCGCCAGCATGATCACGGCGGTCATTGCCAGCGTGACGATCCAGAGCAGCGAAATCCTTCGCGAACCAAGGCTGAAACCGACCTTGTCCATGGCCTGGGTGATCGGTTCGATTCCGCCAACCAGTCCCGATCCAATGCTGACGAACAGGGCAAGGCCGATAACGGTCCCGAGCCAGTCCGGCATGCGTACGCCGCGGATCAGGTCATTGGCAAAGAGACCGACAGTGATCGCGATGGTGAGCGAAAAGACGACCTGTGCGATCAGATGCCAGGGATAGAAAGCCAGAAAGATCCCGCATAAGATGAATGTGGTCGCGCGCCGGGTCATATCCCGGATGCGGCGACCGGCGAGCTCGCTTTCATAGCCTGCGCGGGCTTCCCAGAGGTGGCGCAGCTTGGGACCGATATATTTGCTGAGATACCAGCCGGCAGTTAGCGCGAGCATCACCAAACCGGCCGCAACGGCACCTTCGATATATTGGACGTTGCGCGGCGTATCAGCAGTCAGAGATTCCAGATATTTGAACGCATTGTCGATCATGATTGCGCACTGTGGTAAGATTCAAAAGCTTTGGCAAGGTCGGCAATCAAATCCTCCGGATCTTCCAGTCCGATGTTCAGCCGTACCAGCGCGCCGCCGGCATTCCACTTGGTCGCCGTGCGATGTTTCTGAGGATCGACCGGCAGCGCCAGACTTTCGAAACCGCCCCAGCTGTAACCGATGCCGAACAGCTCCAGCGCGTCAATGAAGGTCGCACGGGTTTGGTCGTCTGCATTCTTCAGCTCGAACGAGAAGAGGCCAGATGACCCCTTGAAGTCGCGTTTCCAAATTTCGTGCCCCGGACAATCCGGCAGGGCAGGGTGCAGGACAAGGCCTACTTCCGGGCGATCCTTCAGCCAATGAGCGATTTGCAAGGCGCTGGCTTCATGTTGGCGCAGACGGACTTCCAATGTTCTCAGTCCGCGCGCGGCGAGATAGGCGTCATCCGGCGAGACCACTTGCCCCAGTTGCTGGGCGGTGCGCCGAAGCCGGGTCCAATATTTCTCGTGGGTGGTGACCGCTCCCATCATCACGTCGCTATGACCGACAATATATTTGGTGGCTGCGACCATCGCGATATCGACACCCTGTTCGAGCGCCGGGAAAAAGCGGGACGTCGCCCAGGTATTGTCGAGCAGAGTGACAATGTCCGCTGCATGGGCCGCCTTGCAGATAGCCGGCACGTCCTGAACCTCGAAGGTCAGGCTGCCTGGACTCTCCATCAGTACAGCCTTCGTATTGGGACCAAAAAGGCTGGCGATATCAGCCCCGATCAACGGGTCATAATAGCGCGCTGTGATCCCCATGCGTTTTAGAAAGGCATCGGCGAAGCTGCGACTGGGGTCATAGCTGCTGTCGGTGAGCAGAATCTCGTCGCCTGGCTGTAGTACGGCGAGCAGGGCGCAGGAAATGGCAGCGACGCCCGAAGGATAGAGCATGGTCCCGGTCGCGCCGGGCTCCATTTCGGTCAGCGCTTCGGCCAGCGACCATTGGGTCGGAGAGCCGCGGCGACCGTAAAAAAACCGCCCGTCATCGTTGGATTTAAGCCCATCCCGGAGGTGGGCGACATTGTCGTAGAGATGCGTGCTGCCGCGCCAGACCGGCGGATTGACCACGGCTCCCGTCCAGCTTTTCCGGCGCCCTCCGGTGACAGCCTGGGTCGCGGGCCTTTTTGAACCGTTATCTTTGTTGGCCAACTACAGTTCCAGCAGCGCCGTCATTTTCAGGCGGTTTCTTTCGGCGTGTCGGCATCGGCGCCCCATTCGGCCCAGCTGCCATCGTAAAGCGCGGTTTTTTCGGCTCCAGCCAGCGCCGCGGCAAAGGAAACAGCCGCTGCCGTCATCCCCGATCCGCAGGTGGTGACGAGCGGTTTCGACAGATCGACGCCCGCATCCTCGAAAATCGTCTTGATCTCGTCGCTGTTTTTCCAGGTGCCATCTGTATTGAAAAAGCTGCTGTGGGGGATATTGACCGATCCCGGAATATGGCCGGAGGCCGCATTTCCGCGCGGATCAGGTGTTGCACCGCTGAACCGGTCGGCGGGACGGGCATCGACGACCTGTTCGTTCTTGCTGTGCAGATTGGCGAGCATATCGGCCTTGGTGCGGATATCCTTGTCGTCTTTCCAGACCGTGAAATGGCGATGGCGAAGCGCTTCCTTGCCGGTTTCCAGCGGTCGGCCCTCGGCCTTCCACTTGGCGATACCCCCATCGAGGATGGCGACTTCATGAGCCCCAAAAATGGTCAGCATCCACCATGCACGAGTGGCACTCTTCAGCGGGCTGTCATCATAGAGAACCACGCGGCTGCCGTCGCCCAGGCCAAGCGACTGCATGCGGCTGGCAAATTTTTCCGCCGGCGGCAGCATATTTTCGATCGAACTACTGGCGTCGGTCAGTTCGCCGAGGTCCATGAAAACAGCGCCTGGAATATGGCCTGCCTCATACTCGGCGGCCGGATTGCGCCCGGCATCGGGCATGAATTTAGTCGCATCGACGATACGCAGGTCCGACGCACCCAGTTCGTTCGCCAGCCAGTCGGTCGTTACCAGCAATTCCATATTTAGCTCCTCATGCCCGCAATTAGTTGCACTGTTCGCCTTGTCGTCTAGCGATTCGATTTCCAGCCGTCGAGGCTATAACGCATTCCCCCCCGAATCCACCGCTTATGTGGTTTTTGTGCATGGCCAGTGGTTGCCCATCCACCTGAGCAGCGATGCAATCAGCCCGCAGAAAGCGCGCGATAGCCCAGCGGCGCGAAGCTTCGTGGACCGAGATCAAGCCGGAACGGTGCCATCTTGGGGCGAGGCGGCTGATGCTCCCGGCCAACGAGAAAGGATGCGGTCTGGACATGCTGGCTGCCACCCGGATCGGTAAACTGGACGGCCAGTTGAACCATGGGCACAAACAGAGCCTGCGACTGGAATAGTATCGGATCGATGCTGTTGAGCGGTATGCGGAATTCGGTGATCAGCTTTTCATTTTTGCCGTTCCGGAGTTGTTGTACTTCGCCCAGAGATACGAATTCGGTCGTAACGGATTGGGTGGTGCCATGGTCCCGGGCCTGAGCCATCGCGCCGGTGATCCTGATATCGGACAAATCCTCGCTGCCGGGGTTGGACAGCGTGAGTTCGAAATTCAGGACTGCGTTGATCAGAGTGGCATTGGCGGACCGCGGCTGGAAACCGATGGTGATGGTCGGTGCGGGTGGAAGCGGCTCTGTAGTTTTGGTGACAATGTCAGGCTGGCTGGTTGTCCTGGCGGTTGGCATCGGGGGTGGAGGCCGGTCGACTGATCGGGCAGATGTAATCTGCCGCTTTCGCCACACCAGGATCCCGCCCAGCAATGCAAGCAGCAGGACAGCAAGCATCCACAGAACCCAATTTTCGGACGCGTGTTCGGACTCCGGCTCCGCCGCAGAAGTCGTCGGTGCCAGATCGGCCTCCTCCGGGCGGGCAGCCGGTTGCAGTGGTTCGTCTGTTGCCGGTTCGGGTTGCGCATTCGAGGTGTCCGCTACCTTTGCCGCTGTGTCCTGCGAAGGTCGTGCAGCCGCGGCGGGT
>CAWUKF010000093.1:0-8901 GCA_963922745.1 uncultured Sphingomonadales bacterium | reverse complement strand
GGTTTCAGCACTTCCGGCCCGCCGGGTTCGCTGATCGCGATGGCGGTCATTTCTGTTTGCAACACATCAGATACAGCCATTGATATCCCCCAAGGAAATTTGCGACTTCCTAAATTTCGCCCCTTATTGACAGCAAAGCGCGGGCGGTCAACATTACGCTGCAGGAGGCATGTCGATTCATGGACGAAGACGAAAATCTGCCGCGCAATGCCAATGATCCCCTGGCCCTGCTGGTTAAACAGGATCTGGACCCGCTTTCGGTCGATGAACTGGATCAGCGGATTTCCTTGCTGAAGTCGGAAATAAGTCGCTGTGAAGCGAAGAAAAACTTTGCCGTGACCCATCGTGCGAGCGCGGAAAATCTCTTCAAACGATGATAAATGCTGGCTTTCGTTAAAGCATTTGTTAACCTTGTTTACTAATATTCGGTTTTAGCCGGTCCGATTTGGACCGTATAGAGGAAGAGAGACGAGAAACTGGCAGCCTTGGCTCCCTGTTTGCAGATCCCTGGTGCCGTGCCCTTGACGTTCGCGGCCCGGCTCACGATCTAGAGTGCAAGCAGTTAGTCAAAGCCCGAAGCCGGATGAAGCAGAATCCGGTTCGGCAACCGGGACGAACAGTCCGTCCCAATTTTGGAGTAAGTTTAATGCCATCATTCGCGGAATCGCTCGAGAAAACCCTCCATCAGGCGCTAAAGAACGCGTCTGATCGCAACCACGAATATGCAACCCTCGAGCATCTTCTTCTCGCGCTGGTCGACGATGGCGATGCCTCGCAGGTGATGAATGCCTGCGGCGTCGATCTGGGTGAACTGGAAGATGCCGTCATCCTCTATCTCGACAGCGAGCTGGACTCGCTAAAGGTCGACAAGACGATCGATCCTTCCCCCACCTCCGGATTCCAGCGGGTCGTGCAACGTGCGATCCTCCACGTCCAGTCGTCGGGCAAGGACGAGGTCACGGGTGCCAATGTGCTGGTCGCGCTGTTCTCCGAGCGCGAAAGCTATGCCGTCTATTTCCTGCAACAACAGGACATGAGCCGGCTCGATGCGGTCAGCTACATCAGCCACGGCGTCGGCAAGGGCGGCCAGACCGCCGAGCCGGCCGAACTGTCCGGCATGGATGCCGAACAGGAGAAGAAAGAGAAGAACAAGAAAGAGACGGCGCTCGACCAGTTTACCGTCAACCTGAACGCAAAGGCGGAAGACGGCCGGATCGACCCGCTGATCGGTCGCCAGGCGGAAGTTGACCGGACGGTCCAGATCCTCTGCCGGCGTTCCAAGAACAATCCGCTCTACGTCGGTGAACCCGGCGTCGGCAAGACCGCGATCGCCGAAGGACTGGCGCTGCGTATCGTCGAAGAGAATGTCCCCGATGTGCTGAAGCCTGCGGTGATCTACTCGCTCGACATGGGCTCGCTGCTCGCTGGCACGCGCTATCGCGGCGATTTCGAGGAACGGTTGAAGCAAGTGGTGGCCGAGCTGGAAAAAATGCCGGACGCGATCCTGTTCATCGACGAAATTCACACCGTGATCGGTGCCGGTGCGACCAGCGGCGGCGCGATGGATGCATCGAACCTGCTCAAGCCGGCACTGTCTGGTGGCATCATTCGTTGTATCGGATCAACCACTTACAAGGAATTTCGCAACCATTTTGAGAAGGACCGAGCCTTGCTGCGACGGTTCCAGAAGATCGACATCAACGAACCGTCGATCGAGGATACGATCAAGATTCTCGCTGGCCTGCGCGGTGCATTCGAAGAGCATCACAAGGTCCGCTATTCGCCGGACGCCTTGAAATCGGCGGTGGAATTGTCGACTCGCTATATCAACGACCGCAAGCTGCCGGACAAGGCGATCGATGTGATCGACGAGGTCGGTGCGATGCAGATGCTGTTGCCGCCCTCCCGGCGCAAGAAGATGATCACCGCCAAGGATATCGAGGCCGTGATCGCGACGATGGCGCGAATCCCGCCCAAATCGGTGTCGAAAGACGACAAGAAGACGCTGGAGAATCTGGAAAAGGATCTCAAGCGCGTGGTCTTTGGCCAGGACGAGGCGATCGCCAAGCTGTCGAGCGCAATCAAGCTGTCGCGTGCCGGCCTGCGCGAACCGGAAAAGCCGATCGGCAATTATCTGTTCAGCGGCCCGACCGGCGTCGGCAAGACCGAAGTCGCACGGCAGCTGTCGTCGATCATGGGCATTCCGCTCAAGCGCTTCGACATGTCGGAATATATGGAGCGGCACAGCGTTTCCCGCCTGATCGGCGCGCCTCCGGGCTATGTCGGCTATGACCAGGGCGGCCTGCTGACCGATGCCATCGATCAGAATCCGCATTGTGTGCTGCTGCTCGACGAAATCGAGAAGGCGCATCCCGACCTGTTCAACATCCTGCTGCAGGTGATGGACCACGGCAAGCTGACCGATCATCACGGCAAGACCGTGGATTTCCGCAATGTCGTGCTGATCATGACGACCAATGCCGGCGCGTCCGACATGGCAAAGGAAGGCATTGGCTTCGGCAATATGTCGAAGGAAGATGCCGGCGACGAGGCGGTCAAGAAGATGTTCTCGCCGGAATTCCGCAACCGGCTGGATGCGATCGTGCCCTTTGCCTATCTGCCGACCGAAGTGGTGGCCCGCGTGGTCGAGAAGTTCATTCTCGAGCTCGAGCTGCAGCTGGCCGACCAGAATGTCCATATCACGCTCGACGAGGATGCCCAGGCATGGCTCACCGAGCGCGGTTACGACAAGCTCTACGGTGCCCGTCCGATGGGCCGCCTGATCCAGGAAAAGATCAAGCAGCCGCTGGCCGAGGAACTGCTGTTTGGCAAGCTGAAGAATGGCGGCGAGGTCAAGGTCCACCTGAAGGACAATGCGCTGAGCTTCGAGGTCACCGCAGCCGCGCCCAAGGCCAAGAAAAAGAAGGCTCCTGCCAAGAAGAAAGCCGCCAGCAAGACGAAATAGACCGGTGCGGGATTTGCACCGATAAAATAAACGGCGTGGGTCATCCCACGCCGTTTCTTTATGTTTTCATCGGCTGGACAAGCTGGACCCGAAAAGACCTAGCAGCTGCTATCCATGCGCAGCGAGCGCGTTGCCTCGCTGATCAGGAAATTCGCCTCATCGGCCCGGATTTGTCCGACCAGGTCCGGATTCGAAACCGCCGCCAGAAAGGCATCATAGTCAGCCTCGGTGGCAAAATGGATTTCGGTGATCACGTCGAAATCGGGGTCGGTCTGGTTGGCGGCGATCCGGCTTTGTGACCGGTCGACATAATGGCGCTCATAATGAGCGAACATCGGCAAAAGCCGCTTGATCAGGGGCACATGATGGGCTTCGTAATAGGCGCGAAATTCCTCTGCGGACAGTTCCGGCTTTTTCGATATCAGGAAAAAATGCTTGATCATCATGGCTCTCCTGCCGCGGTGAATAGTCCCCGGACGCTAACCAAGGCCGGGCACCGAAACAAGCGATTGCTCGCCCATTAGCCCGACGAGAGCCTCCCAAAAGTGGCAGGGACAGCGGACGGAACCTGGCCCGCAGGCACGCTATTTTCGGACGATACACGCTTCATATAGACAACATACCGACCAGTTGGTATGTTGTCTATATGAACACGAGTCACACACTGCCCGCCGGCAAACAAAATGCCCGTTCCAAACTGCTGGATGCAGCGATCGTGCTGGTCCGTCAGCAGGGTTTTTCGGCGACGTCGGTCGATGAGCTCTGCGCGATGGCCGACGTGACCAAGGGCGCATTTTTTCACCATTTCGCCAGCAAGGACGCGCTGGGCGCGGCGGCGGCAGACCACTGGACGGAAACGTCGAGCGTGCTGTTCATGGACGCCGACTATAATCGCCACGAGGACCCGCTCGACCGCTATCTCGGCTATCTCGATTTCCGCGAGGAAATTGCCACCGGCGAGGTGGCCGACTTCACCTGCTACGCCGGCACCAGCCTGCAGGAATGCTATGGCAGCAGCGACGCAATCCGGGACGCGGCCTATCAGAGCATCGCCGGCCACAGCGAACGGCTGGCCGAGGATCTCGATCAGGCCATCGCCCGATATGGCGTGCCCGAAGGTGTCACCGGCCTGTCGCTCGGTCTCTATACGCAGGCAGCCCTGCAGGGCGCGTTCATCCTCGCCAAGGGTCAGGGCAATGCCGCACCCGTGCACGACGCCATCGTCCATTTGCGGCGCTATATTCTGCTGCTGTTTGATCGCGAAGGACTCACGCAAAAGAAGGGTTGTGAACGATGACGGAGATGATCTCCGTCCTGGAAGCCGCGACCACAGCGACGGGCGAATGATTTAAGCGGGCCGGTTTTAGCCCGAACGAACGGAGGAAAATGATGTCAAAAGCGACAATCTGTCTTTGGTTTGACAAGGACGCCAGGCAGGCAGCGGAATTTTATGCGGCCACCTTTCCCGACAGCGCGGTCGGCGCGGTCCACAGCGCTCCCGCCGACTTTCCCGGCGGCAAGCAGGGCGACGAGCTGACCGTGGAATTTACCGTTTTGGGAGTTCCCTGCATCGGATTGAACGGTGGCCCGATATTCCCGCACAGCGAGGCCTTTTCATTTCAGGTGGCAACCGAGAGCCAGGAAGAGACCGACCGCTACTGGAATGCCATAGTCGGCAACGGCGGCGCGGAAAGCGCCTGCGGCTGGTGCAAGGACAAATGGGGTCTCAACTGGCAGATCACGCCGCGTGTGCTGACCGAAGCGATGGCGCAGGGCGGCGATGTCGCCAGACGAGCGTTCGAAGCGATGATGCCGATGACGAAAATTGATGTGGCGGCGATCGAAGCCGCCGTCAGAGGAGAATGAACGATGCGCGTGATGGTATTTGTCAAGGCGACGGCGGACAGCGAAGCCGGATTGCCGCCGACGGAAGAAATGACAGAAATGTTTGCCGCGATGGGCGCCTATAACGAGCAGCTGGTCGACGCCGGGATCATGGCCGATGGCGATGGGCTGAAGCCGTCTTCGTTCGGCAAGCGGATCGCTTTTGACGGCGATGGTCGGACGGTGATCGACGGTCCCTTTTCGCCACCGAACGAACTGGTCGCGGGCTACTGGATCTGGAATGTGGCGGACATGGACGAAGCTGTGGAATGGGCGAGACGCTGCCCGAACCCGATGCCGGGACCAAGCGAACTGGAAATCCGCCCCTTTTACGAGATGGAGGATTTTGGCGAAGCATGGACATCGGAACAGGCCGAACAGGAACAAGAACTGCGCGAGCGAATTGCCCAATAGATTGATTGAACGAAAATCAAGAGGAGGAAAATATGAGTTATATTGACGGTTTCGTGATTGCCTGCCCGAAGGCGAACAAGGAAAAATTCATTGCCCATGCGAAAAAGGCGGATCCGGTCTTTATCGAACTGGGAGCGACGCGCATCATGGAATGCTGGCAGGACGACGTACCGAAAGGCGAAGTCACCGATTTCTTTGGCGCGGTAAAAGCGACGGAAGAGGAAGCGGTGCTGTTCTCCTGGATCGAATGGCCCGACAAGCAGACCCGCGACGCTGCAATGGCCAGAATGACCGAGATGATGGAGAATCCAGAACTCGCCGACCCGCGCATGGATCCGGTAGGCAATCCCATGCCATTCGACGGCAAGCGCATGATTTTTGGTGGTTTTGTGCCGGTGGTTACGCTGGAAAAATAAGACGGAAATTGGAGGAGAGGAGCGATGACCAACAAGCATGGGGATTTCATCTGGTATGAATTGATCACGGGCGATGTGAGCGCGGCGCAACAATTTTACGGGCCGCTGCTTGGCTGGGATTTCGGCGACAGCGGCGATGGCGACATGGCCTATCGGGAAATTCTGGTCGGCGAGACGGCGATCGGCGGCCTGATGGCGCTGACACCGGAAATGACCGACAGCGGGGCGCAACCTTGCTGGCTCGGCTATATCACCGTCGAGGATGTCGATCGGATGGCGGAAGCGATCGAGTCTGCCGGCGGCGGCATCCATCTGTCGCCACGCGACATTCCCGGGGTCGGGCGCTTTGCCCTGGTGACCGATCCCGCGGGAGCAATGTTCTATGTCATGAAACCGATCCCGCCTGCCGGCGATCCGGACTTTACCAGTATGGCCTTTGCCGCCACCGAGCCGATGCCCGGCCATTGCGCGTGGAACGAACTGCGCAGCAGCGATCCGGCCCTGGCGCTCAATTTCTATCATGACCTTTTCGGCTGGGAAAAGGACGGGGAAATGGACATGGGGCCGATGGGCAAATATGAATTTCTGCGCCACGATCATATGATCGGAGCCTTGATGCCCAAACCCGATGATAATCCGGCTTCCGCCTGGCTGTTCTATTTCCGCGTGCCGGACATTGATACGGCTGCGGCGGCGATCACGCGCGAAGGCGGTGCAATATTGCAGCCACCGATCGAGATACCGGGCGGGGATCACGCGACGATTGCCATGGACCCGCAAGGCGCAAAATTTGCATTGGTCGGACCCCGACAATAGTTTCCAGGCGCAGTTTTTTTCGCTCTCCTGATCCCTACTGACACAATGCTGTCAGTAGGGGTATGACATAGGCTCCTTGTTCAACAGATAAAGGAGCGAGACAATGACCGATGGAGCCCATGATCAACTGGTTTGGGTGGAAATGCCTGCAACCGATCTAGAGCGTGCGAAAGCCTTTTACGAAGCCGTTCTGCAAATTTCCCTGATCGAAAATAATGACGGGCCGCAGAAAATGCATATGATCCCCAGCAAGGGGGATTCGATGTGCGGCCATCTGTATGAAGGCAAACCGGTGACATCCGGCGATGGCCCTACCCCGCATTTCTCCATCAGGAGCGAACTTGCCGATGCGATGGAGCGGGTCAAGGCCGCGGGCGGTGAAGTGGTTTCCGAACCGATTGCCCTGCCCGCCGCGGCGTTCTTTTACGCCAAGGACACCGAAGGCAATTCCGTCGGCATTTTCAAGTTTAACGACTGATGCGCAGAGCCGACCGCCTCTTTCAGATTGTCCAGTATCTGCGGGGAGGTCGGCTCGTGACAGCCGCGAATCTGGCCGAAAGGCTGGAGGTTTCGGAACGAACCATTTATCGTGACATAGCCGATCTGCAGTCTACCGGCGTGCCCATCGATGGCGAAGCGGGACTGGGCTATATCATGCGCAGCGGCTTTGATCTTCCGCCGCTGATGTTTACGCGAGACGAGATCGTCGCGCTGGTGACGGGTGCCCGTATGGTCAAGGCATGGGGTGGAACCAATATGATCGCGGCGGCAGAGGAAGCGCTGGTCAAGATCGAGGCCGTGCTGCCCGAGCAGGAACGCAGCCGCATTGGCGACACGAAGATATTTTCCCCTCGGACCGGGTTGGCCGGACAAGCGAGGGAACTGATTGATCGGTGCGAACATGCGATTGAGGCACGGGAGATACTGAGCGTCGACTATAGCGATGGCCATGGTTCGACCACCAAACGCGGCGTCCATCCTCTGGGCCTGTGGTTTTGGGGCAAGGTCTGGACGCTGGTGGGCTGGTGTGAATTGCGTGATGATTTTCGGATGTTTCGGCTGGATCGCATTTCCGATCTGGTGCCGACCGGAAAAGTCTATCGACCGAACAGCCAGCGCTCGCTGGAAGAATTTTCCCGCCAGCAGCGCGAACGATACAAGAAGCAAATCGAAGCAAAAGATGAAGGACAATAAGATGACCCTGAAATTATACACCAATCCGATGTCGCGCGGCCAGATCGCCCGCTGGGCGCTGCACGAAGCCGGCGCGGACTATGAGCAGGTGCTGCTGGAATATGGCACGACGATGAAGGCAGACGACTATCTGAAGGTCAATCCGATGGGCAAGGTGCCCGCCATCGATCATGACGGCAAGGTGGTGACCGAGGGTGCGGCGATATGCGCCTATCTGGCAGACGCCTTTCCGAATGCGGGACTCGCTCCCTCGATGGGGGAGCGCGCGGATTATTATCGCTGGCTATTCTTTGCCGCCGGGCCACTGGAGGCGGCAATCACCAACCGCTCGATGGGTTTTGAAATCGCACCAGACAAGGAAAGGACGGCGGGATACGGCAATTATGATCAGGTCGTGGATGTGCTGGATACGAAATTTCAGGAAGATGACTATGTCTGCGGCAATCGCTTCACCATGGCCGATGTCTATGTCGGCGCACAGGTCACATGGGGCACGCAATTCGAAACGTTGCCCAAGCGCGATGCGCTAATTGCCTATGCGGAGCGAGTGACCGATCGCGAACCCTATCGCGCGGCGAAGGCCGTCGACGATGCGCTGATTGCCGAAAACAGCTGACCGGGACATTGAAAAAGGCCGGACGGCAAACCCGTCCGGCCTTTTTTGATCGCCCTATGTCAGTTCATTGACCGGGAGCAGGCTGCACGTAATCCAGACTGGGTTGCTCAAGCGCGGTCGCCGGCTGAACAACGGCCTCGGCGGGTTGCCCGTATTGGACCTGCCACGCCTTCAGGTCGCGCTGATATTCCTCATAGGCCAGATAGAAATCAGCAAAGGGTTTCTCCAGTTCCGGCAGCGCCCGCGCGGCGAACGCATCAAGGTCGGTCGACTTGGTAACTATCGCCCGCTGGCTGATCTGGACCGCCTGGTCGCAGAAGGGTCGGCGCAGCGGCGAGAAGGACCAGTAATTGTACAGCTGGGTCTGGTGCCGGTCGTGCTCGACCTTGTAATTGGCGCCGATATCCCGCTGGAATTTCCGGACGATCGCATTATTGGCGTTGCGCAGCGTGGCGCTGTTGTTGGTGATGAACGCGTTATAGTCGCCCACCAGGCGCTCGTAGAGCGGTCCCGTGCAGCTAAGCGCGGCGACATTGAGAGCGGCGCGGACGTGCCACAATGTCTCGAGCGGGCCGAGGTCACGGTTGATGGTATCG
>CAWUKF010000092.1:0-8907 GCA_963922745.1 uncultured Sphingomonadales bacterium | reverse complement strand
AGCAGCTTAGCCCTTCCACAGCACCCGATAGAGGTCAAAGCGCCGGTCCTTCAAATTCTGTACCGCGCCCGACTGCCGGCTGGTAAGCAGGCTGGTCATCGACAGATCGGCCAGGGCGATGGTTTCAGTGTTCGGAGCAGTGTCCGCTGCAACGCCATCGCGGGCAAAGGGAAAGTCCGAAGGCGTCAGGATCGCGCTCTCGGCATAGTGAATGTCCATATTCTCGACGTTCGGCAAATTGCCGACGACGCCCGACATCACGACATAGCACTGGTTCTCCACCGCCCGCGCCTGGCAACAATAGCGTACCCTTAGATAGCCGCGCCGTTCGTCGGTGCAGAAGGGCACGAACAGGATCATCGCGCCCTGGTCGACCAGATGCCGCGCCATTTCCGGGAATTCGCTGTCATAGCAGATCATCACGCCGATCGGCCCGCAATCGGTGGGAATGGCCTCGGCGCCATAGCCGCCCTTGATGTTCCACCAGCGCACTTCGCTGGGCGTCGGGTGCAGCTTGTCCTGCGTGTAGATCGCGCCGCTGCGCAGGAACACATAGGATATGTTGCGGATATCGCCATTTTCCATGCGGGTCGGGTGGGAGCCGCCGATGATGTTGATATGATAGGAAACCGCCAGCTTCTCCATCACTTCCTTGAACCGGTCAGTATATTCCGCGATCTTCTCGATCGCCTGCGCCGGTTCCAGCTTTTCGCCTTCCAGCGACAGCAGCTGCAGTGTGAACAGTTCGGGAAAGGTGACAAAGTCCGCACCATAATCGGCGGCAACATCGACAAAATATTCGACCTGCTCCTCGAACTCGGTCTGCGAGGCGATCTTGCGCATCTGGAACTGCACGGTTGCCACGCGCACCGACTGGGGTAGCCGGTCATGCGGCGTCTGGGTGACCAGCTTGGCGTCGGCGGCGAGCGGGTTTTCCCAGAACATGTGCACGGCATGGCCGCCGGACGGGGTGTCGCTGGGCATATAGTCCTTCAGGACGCCGATCGGCACGAAGCCCTGGTTGAGTTGAAAATTGATCACCGGATCGCGGAACTGCTTGTCGACCACGGCTGCAATATAATCCGCGGGATCAGGATATTTGCGCTTGCGGCGTGCATAGCCGGGCATCCGTCCGCCGAAGATGATTCCCTTCAGTCCCAGATGCTGGCACAATTCCCGGCGCACCCGGTAGAAGCGCAGACCGATGCGCAGCCGCCGATAATCCGGGTCGACGCTGACTTCCATGCCATAAAGTATCTGGCCATTCGGGTCGTGCCGCGCGGCAAAGCCGCCGCCGGTAATTTCGGTCCAGCTATGCGCGCGGCGTGCGGTCTTCTCGGAAATCTGGAAGGTGGCGCAATGGCCGACGATCTTGCCTTCGTACTCGGCGACCAGCTGGCCCTCGGCAAAATTGTTGATCTGCCCGCGGACCTCCTCGGTCGTGTAATTTTCGCCCTTGCCATAGACCTTGCGGGACAGGGCGGAGATTTTGCGGGCGTCTTCGAGTTCCGCCATGCGGATGATGAGCTTGGGTTTTTCTGCGGTCATGCGCGCTCATTAGCGGGCTTTTGAGCGGCGCGATAGGCTTGTCGCACGGGCAAGAGCGCTGTTCTGTGGATCGACGAACGGGCGCTGTCAGTAATAGCCCTGGACCGAGCCGCCATCGACGTGGATCGCGGTGCCAGTGATATAGCTGGCAGCCTCTGATCCCAGAAATACCGCGAGATTGGCAATCTCCTCCGGCTGGCCGATCCGCTGCATGGGAATCTGGGCTGCCAGCCCCGCCGCGATATCTTCGATGCTCTTGCCGGAAGCCGCCGACTGCTGCTCGAGGATTTGCGCGACCCGGTCGGTCTGGGTGAAGCCGGGACAGACGGTGTTGACCAGCACATTGTCGGCCGCCACCTGGTTGGCGAGCGTCTTCGCCCAACCCAGCACTGCCATGCGGATGCTGTTGGAGAGGGTCAGGCCGGGGACCGGCTGTTTTACTCCGGAAGACGAGATATTGATGATCCGGCCCCATTTCTGCGCGCGCATGTGCGGCAGTACCAGCCGCGTGGCGCGGACCACGGACATCAGCGTCAGCTCTACGGCCTTGTCCCAGTCCTCGTCGCCCAGATCAGCAAAAAGCCCGGGTGGCGGCCCGCCGGCATTGTTTACCAATATGTCGATGTCGCCGAAATGCTTGGTCACGTCTTCGATAACCCGGTCGATATCCTCGGATTTCGATACATCGCCGGTCAGCGCAAGGCAGCCCGGCATCTCCGAGGCGGCGGCATCGAGCGTTTCTTGCGTTCGTCCGCAGATCGCAACCTTTGCGCCACAGGCATGAAATCCTGCCGCGGTTGCCAGTCCGATGCCCTTGCTGCCGGCCGTCACCAGCACGATTCTGTTGTTCAGATTAAGTTCCATGTCCCGATATGTGGCGCAACGAAACGCGAATGTATACTATTGATATGAGCTATAAAAATGCCGCTTGCCTTATCTCCCGAATGGGGCAAAACTGCGCCTCATGTCGGAGGAAATCGAAGCACTGGGTGCCGCTGTCGAGGGCGGCCTCATCGCCAAAGCACTGGATCAAGAGGGCCGGCTGGTCCGGGCGGAGGGCGATGTCGCCGGCGAATGCCTGAATTGCGGGACCCCGGTGATCGGTCGCTACTGCGGCAATTGTGGGCAATCGTTGCATGTTCACCGTTCGATCGGGGCCTTCTGGCACGACATCCTCCACGGGGTCCTGCACTTCGAGGGACGGTTCTGGCGGACGCTGCCGCTGCTGGCATGGCAGCCTGGCAAGCTCACCCGCCGCTACGTCCACGGGGAGCGAGCCCGGTTCATCTCGCCGATGGCGCTTTTCCTGTTTTCGGTGTTCATGATGTTTGCGGTATTCTCCTATATCGGTACGCCGTTTTCCGGAGGGGGCGGCAGCAGTGAACCCGGAATGGAAAGCTTCCCGGAACAGGTCGCGACCCAGTCAAACGAACTGGAAGGAAAGATCAAGGCGGCGGAAGCCAAGCTGGCGGCCAGTTCTGTCGACCCGGCCGAAGCGGATAAATTGCGTCAGGACATTCTTGAATATAAGCGGGGCCGCAACCTGATGGCGTCGATGACCCTAAGCGAACTGCCTTATCCCGGCGTTGGCATCGCCGATGACCCGGACGCCACCGAGGGCCTGCTCGTGAACAGCGATGACCATTTCCAGCTGTGGGAGGGATGGGAAAAATCGGCATTCGGTCGCAAAATGATGAATGGCATCAAGAAGGCCAACAAGAATCCCAGCCTCCTGCTCTACAAGCTCAAGGCGAACGGCTATAAATTTGCCTGGCTGCTGATCCCGATCTCGCTGCCCTTCGTCTGGCTGACGCTGGTCGGCCGGCGCGGCTTTCGCTTCTACGATCATGCGGTCTTCACCACCTATTCGATCAGCTTCATGTCGCTGCTGTTTATCAGCTGCGCGATAATGGCCGCGATCGGCGTGCCTGGCGCCCTCTGGGGTTTGCTGCTGCTCCTCTATCCGCCGTTCCACATGTACCGCCAGTTGCGCCACGCCTATCAGATGTCGCGTTTCGAAGCGCTGGTCCGGACGTCCTTCCTGTTGTTGTTCACCGTCATCAGCCTGACTTTATTCTTCGCTATTTTGCTCGCTCTAGGCATTTTGGGATAAAATCATGATCATGAATATCGATCGCCGCCAACTGATGGCGCTGGGAACATTCGGCCTCGGCGCGCTCGGCGTCCCGGCATCCGCGGCCCTGATGGCGGCGAAGGGCTTCACCCATGGCGTGGCCAGCGGCGAACCTTCGCAAGGCTCCGTTCTGCTTTGGACTCGCTATGTCGGCAATGGTGATACAAAGCTGACCGCCGAAATTTCCCCGAATGCTGAATTCTCGGGCACCAAAATCAGCGGCGAAGTCGATGCGCTGGCGGACCGCGACCATATCGCCAAAATCACGGCCCAGGGTCTCGACCCTGACAGCTGGTATTTCTATCGTTTCATCGCTCCCGATGGTTCCAAATCGATGGTCGGTCGCACCCGTACCCTGCCGGAGGGATCAACTGCACAATTTAATATCGGCGTGGTTGGCTGTTCCAATATGCCGTTCGGCTATTTCAATGCCTATGCCCACGCCGCGCAGAACCGGGCACTCGATCTGATGGTGCACACCGGCGATTATATCTACGAATATGCTGCCGGAACCTACCCGTCGCGTGAGGAGACGGTCGCCGGCCGGGTTCCGGACCCGCTGTCCGAGATCGTCCAGCTTGCGGACTACCGCCTCCGCTACGCCGCCTATCGCAAGGATCCCGATCTGCAGCGTCTGCACCAGGTGCTGCCGATGATCGCGATGTGGGACGACCATGAATTTGCCAATGACGCCTACAAGGACGGTGCGCAAAATCATGACGCCAGCGAAGGCGACTGGGAGGTACGCAAACGCATCGCCGAACGGGTCTATCGTGAATGGATGCCGGTCCGCGACCGGGAAAATGGCAGCCCCCGCTGGAGCGAATATCAGATCGGCGATCTCGCCACTCTGTTCCTGACCGAAAGCCGGATCAGCGCGCGTAGCAAACAGCTTGATCTCGGCGAAGCGCTGAAGGGACAGGACAATATTGAAAAGGCGATCGAGACGTTTCGCGACACGGCCTGGCAGGACCCTGCCCGTGAAATGATCGGTGCGGATCAACAGGCTTGGCTGGGCTCCGCGATGCGCCGATCAAAGGCGTCGGGAACCAGATGGCAGGTCTGGTCGCAGCAGTGCGTGATGGGCGAGCTGAAGCTGCCGCAGGAAGCGGCCAACTGGGTGGCTGCCGATGCGCCACCTTATGCCAAGCAGCGGCTGGCAATCGGCGCGTTGGCAGCGAAAATGGGTCTGCCGATCAATTTCGACAGCTGGGACGGCTATCCGCAGGCTCGCGAACGGGCCCTGAAGAGCGCGCAGGCAGCCGATGCCGACCTGATCGTATTGTCGGGTGACAGCCACAATGGCTGGGCGTTCAATCTGGCGACCGAAGATGGTCAGGCCGGTGTCGAATTTGGCGGGCACAGCGTGACCTCTCCGGGACTCGAATCCTATCTGTCGGGTGCCAGCCCGGACGTCGCCGCCCGGGCGCTGCGGGAAGCGAACAGTCAGCTGCAATGGACCGATACCTCCAATCGTGGCTATATGACCGTCGCGCTGACCCCCGAAATGGCCACTTCTACGTGGCATTTTCTCGATACGATCCGGGCCAAATCCACGGCCTTGCGGGGCAGCAGCAGCCAGACGGTGTTGCGAGGTGCGAACAGGCTGTCCTAAATCGCGTCCGGAGCATCGGAAGGGCACGCAAGGCCTCGACATTCGCACTGAAATTACGCAAAGCACCGGCTCCCGATAACTTAGTGCAAGAAACGACCGATAATGTCCGAAGAATTTTACCGCATCAAACGCCTGCCGCCCTATGTCTTCGCTGAAGTGAACGCGATGAAGGCGGAAGCGCGGGCGCGCGGCGAGGATATCATCGATCTTGGCATGGGCAATCCCGACGGCATGCCGGCCAAACATGTGATCGACAAGCTTTGCGAAACGGCAAATGATCCGACCGCCCATCGCTATTCGGCATCAAAGGGCATCAAGGGCCTGCGCAAGGCCCAGGCTGCTTATTACAAGCGCCGCTTCGACGTCGATCTCGATCCCGAGAGCGAAGTCATCGTGACGCTCGGCTCCAAGGAAGGACTTGCTAATCTGGCGCAGGCGATCACCGCGCCCGGCGATGTCGTGCTCGCGCCCAATCCCTCTTATCCGATCCACACCTTCGGGTTCATCATTGCCGGCGCTGCGATCCGCTCGATTCCCGCCGCGCCGGGTCCGGATTTCTTCACCCGGCTGGAATATGCGATGAGCTATTCCGTACCGAAGCCGTCGGTGCTGGTGATGGGCTATCCCAGCAACCCGACCGCCTATGTCGCCGATCTCGATTTCTACCAGAAGGTCGTCGATTTCGCGCGCGAGCATAAATTGTGGGTGATCAGCGATCTCGCCTATGCGGAAATCTATTTCGGCGACACGCCGACGCCGTCGATGCTGCAGATTGAAGGCGCCAAGGATTGCGTGGTCGAATTTACCAGCATGTCGAAAACCTATTCCATGCCCGGCTGGCGCATGGGCTTCGCGGTGGGCAACCAGCAGCTGATCGGGGCGCTGACCCGGGTTAAATCCTATCTCGATTATGGTGCGTTCACGCCGATCCAGGTGGCGGCTACGGCAGCGCTCAACGGACCGCAGGATATTATCGCCGAGAACCGCGCGCTCTACAAAAAACGGCGTGACATCATGGTGGAAAGCTTTGGCCGTGCCGGCTGGGACATTCCGGCGCCGGAAGCCAGCATGTTCGCCTGGGCACCGATTCCGGAGCAGTTCAGGCATCTCGGTTCGATGGAATTTTCCAAGCGTCTGATCGCGGAGGCAGGGGTCGCGGTGGCACCGGGGCCGGGCTTCGGCGACGAAGGCGAGGGCTTTGTCCGGCTGGCGCTGGTCGAGAACGAACAGCGGATCCGGCAGGCTGCTCGCAACATCAAGAAATTTCTGAGCAACGGCTGATCACCCTTGCCCGCCGGGCGAGCTGACGGCAGTCAGGCCGTCTTGGGCTGCCATTGCCCGATAGAATGTTGAGGAGCAGGATGCGGCGCGGAACCGGCCAGCCATTGCGCACCAATGCTGGTGTCCAGTTCGGGCGGATCAAACGGATCCAGGCCGGAGCCGGGATAGAAGGTGACTTCGCCGAATTTCGGTTCTCCGGCAATTTCGTAAAAGTCGACCCGCGCGAAATCAAAGGCGGCGGCAATTTTTTCTGCGCCATCAAGAATGTCATCCAGATGGGCCGGCGCGTCCGGCAGATTGTCATCGCCGAGGCACGAGATCTGGGTCCATTGCCGGTCAAACAGGATCCACCGATGCTCTGAATAGCGGCCGAGATGGACCTGGATCAGAGCGGCCTTGCCGTTAAATACATAGATTTTGTAATCGATGGGCACAGCGTCGTCGGTTCCCAGATAGGGCTCGACGATATAGCTTCGCGGGATTTCACGATAGGCCCATTCATCCAGCCACAGGCCATAGGGCTTGCGGAGCCATTTTGCCGATCGCCGCCGCGCTTTGTTCCAATCCGCAGCATTCCGGCAAATGATATTCTGGTTGCAGCCGTGGCTGGCCTTGAGGATGAAAGGGTAGGGCCATGTCGGCTGCTCGGGAAGGTCCTTCCCGCTCCAGTAGGTGGGAATGATCCATTCTTCGCCCAGTTTCCCGCCAACTTGCTGCTTGGCCGCGATCTTGTCGGCCATCAGCGTCATCATCGGATCGCGGTCATTAAGCTTGCGGGACTGGACCAGTTCGGAGAACCGCTGAGGGGAGCGCAAGTCCGGCCAGCGACGATGGCGCCAGAGATAGAGAATATATATTCTGAGGTGAGCCGATGGAACAAGCCAGTACGGCAGGGAAGGCAGGTGCCGCAGGTTCATGCCTGACTTACGCCTCGCTCTGCATCGGGTTCCCCGTAACGGGATATATGTCCGCTCCCACCGGAGTCCAGCGACGATCCCGACAGGTGTAATCCAAGTTGCACATTTTCTGTTCCTTCCCGGACAATCGATGCCATCGGCAAATGACATATTTTCCTGTCCTACGGCCATGCTTTTGTGCCAAGTTGCGGCATGATGCTGATTCAACCGACATATGCGGTTTCCGCTTGCCTGGAGACGCCAATCGCCCCCGCCTCGATTTCAGAATTTAACACTGTAAAGTTTGTAAAGTTCATCCCTTGTCGAGGCCATGCATGATCGATCTCTATTTTGCTCCCACTCCCAATGGCTGGAAAATCTCGGTCATGCTCGAGGAATCCGGACTGGATTATACTGTAAAATGGGTCAACATCGGAGCAGGGGAACAATTCGCTCCGGAATTTCTCGCGATCAGCCCAAACAACCGGATCCCGGCGATTGTCGACCATGATCCTGCGGATGGCGGCGAACCGGTCAGCGTGTTCGAGACCGGAGCGATCCTGATCTATCTTGCTGACAAGGCCGAGCAGTTCCTGCCACACGACCTGCGCGGCCAGATTGCCGCGACGGAATGGCTGATGTGGCAGATGGGCGGACTGGGGCCGATGATGGGCCAGCACGGCCATTTCAAACTCTATTCTCCCGATCGGATCGCCTATGCCACCGAGCGCTATCGCAAGGAAGTTTTGCGCCTGTTCGGTGTGATGGACCGCCGACTGGCAGCCAATGATTATCTAGCTGGTGAGGAGTATAGCATTGCCGATATCGCGTGCTTCCCCTGGGTACAGACGTACAAAAGGCAGGAAATCGATCTCGATGACTTTGCCCATGTCAAGCGTTGGTACGAAGCGCTCAAGCAGCGCGAGGGGCTGCGGCGCGGCATGGCAATCGGGCGCGACAAGATCAATCGCAACCCGCAGGACGATGCGCAGACGCGCAAGACCCTGTTCGGGTTGGAAGAGTAGCGGAAACGCGCACTGTGCTCCGCACTTGATGCGGAGCTCTGGAGGCAATGCGCTGACCGCCAGGGTTCGGCATCAGGTGCGGAACACAGTAAATACGGAGAAGTGATATATGAAAACAATCGATTTTTACTTTGATCTCTCGTCCCCCTGGACCTTTCTTGCTTTCCACAATGTCCAGCCGATCATTAAAGAAAATGCTGCTGCGATCATCTGGAAGCCGTTTCTGGTCGGCGGCGTGTTCAACGCGGTCAATCAGGATGTCTATGCCGCCCGGGAAAATCCCGACAATCGCAAATTCGTCCACAGTTTCCGCGTACTCAAGGACTGGGCTACGCTGGCCGGCCTGCCGATGAATTTTCCGAGCGAGCATCACCCGGTCAAGTCGGTCCATGCAATGCGGCTGTGCTG
>CAWUKF010000091.1:0-8933 GCA_963922745.1 uncultured Sphingomonadales bacterium | reverse complement strand
CTATGGCCAAGCTCTATTTCTATTATGCGTCGATGAACGCCGGCAAGTCGAGCAATCTGCTGCAGGCAGCGTTCAACTATGGCGAGCGCGGCATGAAAGTGATGCTGTGGACCGCGGCTATCGACAATCGCGCGAGCTTTGGCGCGATCGCCTCGCGGATCGGCCTGCACGCCGATGCCCACCGTTTCGGTGAGGACACGGATTTGTTTCAGGCGGTGAGCGAAGAGCATGAGCGGGGCACGCTGTCCTGTCTGATGATCGACGAAGCGCAGTTCCTGACCGAAGATCAGGTCTGGCAATTGGCGCGACTGGCGGACGAGGTGGGGATCCCGGTACTCTGCTATGGCCTGCGGACCGACTTTCAGGGCAATCTGTTTCCCGGATCGGCCAAGCTGCTGGGAATTGCCGACAGCCTCGTCGAATTGAAGGCGGTCTGCGAATGTGGGCGCAAGGCGACGATGAATTTGCGGATCGACGAAGCGGGCAGGGCGATTGCCGCCGGGGCGCAGACCGAGATCGGCGGTAACGAAAGCTATCTGGCGCTCTGCCGGAAACATTTCCGGGAGCGGCTCAATGGATGAATTATCGACAATATTGGCGCAGGGTGTCGTGCGGCTTGAACCGCTGGCGGAGCACCATCTAGAACCTTTGCGCGCGGCTTGCGCGGAGGATCAGGAAATCTGGGAAATCTATCCGGTTTCCATGCTGGACGAGAATTTCGATCAGGCGATCCGGGCCTTTCACGACACCAGCAACTGGATTCGCTTCGCCGTGATCAACAGCGAAACTGGCAAGCTGGTCGGCATGACCAACTATATCAATCCCGACCCCAAAACCAAAGTGACCGAAATCGGCGGCACCTATATTGCGCCATCGGTGCGGGGTAGCGGCTTTAACGATATCATGAAGAAGCTGATGATTGATCATGCTTTTGCACACGGCTTTACCCGCATCGAATTTCGCGTCGATACCCGCAACAAACGGTCGATGGCGGCCGTGCTGAAGCTGGGCGCGCAACACGAAGGCACGCTGCGCAGGAACCGGATCACCTGGACTGGCTATGTGCGGGATACGGCGGTTTTTGGGTTGTTGAAGGACGAGTGGGCCTCTTGAAACCCCACGGCTGGATCATACTCGATAAACCGCTGGAACTTGGCTCGACACAAGCTGTTGGCGCGGTAAAGCGAAATTTGCGCGAGGCGGGCTTGCTCGGAAAGGGCAAGGACAAGCTGAAGGTCGGCCATGGGGGGACGCTGGATCCGCTGGCGACCGGGGTATTGCCGATAGCGATCGGCGAGGCGACCAAGTTGTGCGGGCGAATGCTCGATGCCTCGAAAATCTATGAATTTACTATCGACTTCGGGACCGAGACCGAGACACTGGATGTCGAGGGGGCGGTGACCGAAACGTCCGACCATCGGCCAACACGGGCCGAGGTTGAGGCGGTATTGCCGCAATTTACGGGGCCGATCGAACAGATACCGCCGAAATATTCGGCGCTGAAGATTGATGGTCAGCGGGCCTATGATCTGGCGCGGGCAGGGGTTGCGGTGGAGATGAAGCTGCGGGGCGTGACGATTTACGACCTCGCCGTTCGTCTCGAGCGAAGTCGAGAGAGATTAGCGCAAGGTGCCTCGACTTCGCTCGACACGAACGGACTCAGCGAAATCACCCTCATGGCCAAAGTCTCCAAGGGCACCTATATCCGCTCGCTCGCCCGGGATATTGCACGCGCGTTGAACACGGTCGGCCATGTCACCATGTTGAGGCGGACCAAGGCCGGCCCCTTCATGCTGAAACAGGCGATTTCGCTGGACAAACTCAATGAAATCGGTAAGGGCGCGGACATTACAGACTATCTTTTGCCGCTTGAGGCAGGGCTGGACGACATCCCGGCTTATGACCTCACTCCTGATCAGGCAAAACTGCTTCGGCAAGGCATGACGCTGGACGAACAGGAAATGATTGGGAACCCCGCACCCAACGGGCTTTTTCTGGCGACAGAGAACCAAGGTTCTCCGGTTGCGCTAGCCGAGCTTGTTGATGGCACCGTCAAGGTGGTTCGCGGGTTCAATATGTGAATGATGTTCGAAGGAAAAATATATGACGATTACTGCAGAAAAAAAACAGGAACTGATCAAGAAATTCGCCCAGACAGAGGGTGATACCGGTTCCCCGGAAGTTCAGGTTGCCGTGCTCACCGAGCGCATCGTGAACCTGACCGAGCATTTCAAAGGCCATCACAAGGATAACCATTCGCGTCGCGGATTGCTGATGATGGTCAACAAACGGCGCAGCCTGCTGGACTATCTTCGCAAGAAGGATGTCGAGCGCTATGCCAAGCTGATCAAGGACCTTGGTCTGCGTAAATAAGAGTTTTGAAGGCGGCCTCCTGAGTGAGGCCGTTTTCTTAAGACCGTTAGTGGTGAGCTTGTCGAACCACATTTCTCCGACGAGAGCCGTCCTTCGACAGGCTCAGGACTAACGGCAAACCGGCAAATCTCCACAATAAGGTGAGGACAAGCCAAGCAAGGGGGGTGAAAGTCACCCCGAACCGCTGTTCAGCCGGATTGCTGGACACAAGAAAGCCCCCGCACTGCATAGGGCAGGCGGGACAAAGGAAAATACGAATGTTTGATATCAAGAAAGTTGAAATGGAGTGGGGCGGACAGACCCTCACCCTCGAAACGGGCCGTATTGCTCGTCAGGCTGATGGCGCGGTTCTCGCGACCCTCGGCGAAACGGTTGTGCTGTGCGCAGTGACTGCCGCCAAATCGGTGCGCGAAGGGCAGGATTTCTTCCCGCTCACCGTCCACTATCAGGAAAAATTCTCAGCCGCCGGTCGTATCCCGGGCGGTTTCTTCAAGCGCGAAGGCCGCGCGACGGAAAAAGAAACGCTGACATCGCGTTTGATCGACCGTCCTTGCCGTCCGCTGTTCCCAGAAGGTTTCTACAACGAAATCAACGTGATCTGTCAGGTGATGAGCTATGACGGCGTCAACGAGCCCGACATTCTGGCGATGGTTGCAGCCTCTGCTGCGCTGACCATTTCCGGCGTTCCGTTCATGGGACCGATCGGCGCGGCACGCGTCGGTTACAAGGAAGGCGAATATCAGCTGAACCCGTCGATGGAAGAAGTCGCCAATGGCGAACTCGACCTGGTTGTCGCTGGCACCATGGGCGCCGTGATGATGGTGGAATCGGAAGCACAGGAACTGTCCGAAGAAGTCATGCTCGGTGCTGTGCAGTTTGCGCATGATGCGTCTAAGCAGGTTGCAAACCTGATCATCGATCTGGCCGAACAGGCTGCGAAAGAGCCCTGGAAGCTCGACGCTGGCGAAGACAATAGTTCGATCAAGGAAGACCTGCGCAAGCTGGTCGGAAAAGACATTGCTGCGGCCTACAAGAAGACCGACAAGTCGGAGCGTTCCGACGCGCTGAACAAGGTTCGCGACAAGGCCAAGGAAAAATATGCCGACGCGGACGGCCAGACCCAGATGACCGCCGGCAAGATGGTCAAGAAGCTGGAAGCCGAAATCGTTCGCGGAGCGATCCTCAAGGATGGCACCCGCATCGACGGCCGCAAGCTCGATCAGGTTCGCCCGATCGAGGCGATGGTTGGCTTGCTGCCACGGACCCACGGTTCGGCTCTGTTCACTCGCGGTGAAACGCAGGCGATTGTGACCACTACCCTGGGCACCAAAGACGCCGAGCAGATGATCGACGGGCTCGACGGTTTGAGCTACACCAACTTCATGCTGCACTATAACTTCCCGCCCTACTCGGTTGGCGAAGTTGGTCGTTTCGGCTTTACCAGCCGCCGCGAAACCGGTCACGGCAAGCTCGCATTCCGCGCGCTCCGGCCGGTATTGCCGACAGTGGAAGATTTTCCATATACGATCCGCGTGTTGTCCGACATCACCGAGTCCAACGGTTCGTCCTCGATGGCGACCGTCTGCGGCGGTTCGCTGGCGATGATGGATGCCGGTGTGCCGCTGACGCGCCCGGTTTCCGGTATCGCGATGGGCCTGATCCTCGAAGGCGAAGATTTTGCGGTTCTGTCCGACATCCTCGGCGACGAAGATCATCTCGGCGACATGGACTTCAAGGTTGCGGGTACCGAAAAGGGTATCACCTCCTTGCAGATGGACATCAAGGTGGCCGGCATCACGCAGGAAATCATGAAGTCTGCTCTGGAACAGGCCGGCGGCGGTCGTGCGCATATCCTCGGCGAAATGAGCAAGGCGCTCTCATCGGTTCGTACCGAAATGTCGGAACATGCTCCGCGCATCGAAACCTTGCAGATCAACAAGGAAAAGATCCGTGAAGTCATCGGTACCGGCGGCAAGGTTATTCGCGAAATCGTTGCGGAGACCGGCGCCAAGGTCGATATCGACGACGAAGGCCTGATCAAGGTTTCCTCTTCCGACAAGTCCCAGATCGATGCGGCGATCGCATGGATCAAGGGCATCGTCGAAGAAGCGGAAGTCGGCAAGGTCTATGACGGCAAGGTCGTCAACCTGGTGGACTTTGGCGCATTCGTGAACTTCATGGGCGGCAAGGACGGTCTCGTCCACGTCTCCGAAATCAAGAATGAGCGCGTCGAGAAAGTCTCCGACGTTCTCAGCGAAGGCCAGGAAGTCAAGGTCAAGGTTCTCGAAATCGACCAGCGCGGCAAGGTTCGCCTGTCGATGCGGGTTGTTGACCAGGAAACCGGTGAAGAGCTGGAAGACACTCGTCCCGCTCGCGAACCGCGCGGTGACAAGCCTCGCGGGCCGCGCCGTGATGGTGGTGGTCGTGGACGCGATGGTGGCGGACGTGGTCGTGACGGCGGCGGACGCGGTCGCAACAACGACGGTCCCAAGAACGAAGGCGGTGGTGACATTCCATTGCCTGCTTCGATCACCGAAGACTGAAGCTGAATATATATAATGGAAAGAGCCTCGAGAAATCGGGGCTCTTTTTTTGTCTGCTTGGCCGCTCGGAAAAATCGGGCTATTCTCGGGCCAAGAGTTCAATGACATGAGGCCCCATGACATGCGGTTCATTCGGATATTCAGTATAGGATTGATGATCTGGGCAACCACCGGTGTGCCTGCGCAGGCCAGTTCCGATTATTTCCACCAGCGAACCTGGGCATGGAACGGCAGAGAACTCTCACCGGGCAACAATTTGGCCATGTTGCAACCGGGCAATGATACCAGAGTCAATTTGCTGCTTTTGCTGCAGGGTGATCGGCGAGCAAGCGCAACTGACGGCAAAGGAAAAGTCTTCTTCGAATGGCCCGAGCTGAGCAATTCCCTATATCCCGCTCCAGCCGATTTTGAATCAAACAGTCGGTACTCGCATTCCCGCTGCCAAACCGTCGACACGGGCCGTGATGCCTTTGTGCAGGCAGTTCGCGCGGTGAAGAATATGCCGGAGATGGAACGCGATCTGTTGATAGCCGTTCGTCGCTCGCTTTCCCCAGACTGCGAGGAGCCCACCGCGAGCGTCGGAGGCGTCACCCGACTGGCGGCCCTGCAGAGCCAGACAGGCCGGGATTTTGGGGTCTATCTGACCAGCGCGCTGGCCTTTTACAATGGGGATTTTGACACGGCGACCAAGGGATTCAGTTCTCTCGTACAGGCCAAAAATGATTGGCTGAAAGAGACGTCGCTATACATGATCGCCCGTTCCGAGCTCAATCGGTCGCAGGTTCGGGCTTTTGACGATTATGGATATTTTGACGGAACAAGTGCGGTGGATCAGGGAGCGATCCGCAATGCCGAACGTGGCTTCAATCTGTACCGAAAGATCTATCCCAAAGGATCCTATCAGCAATCAGCCAAGGGATTGCTCCGGCGAGTTTATTGGCTGGCCGGCGACACCGAGAAGCTTTCGGCGGAATATGGCGACGTTCTGAGCGGGCCAGGTGCGACCGGATTGCTGCTTCCCGTCCTCATTCAGGAGGTGGACGACAAGTTGCTGCCGAACTTGGCTCCGGGCAGCATCGCAAATGATCCGGAGCTTCTGGCGATGGCCGCTCTCTATAGGATGCGGAAGCCCTATGATCCCTATGGCGAGGAAAAGCCGAAGCCGGCGATCGGCCGCAGTGAAATTGAGGCCATGCGCGATTCCCTGTCCGGCCGCCCCGGCTTGTTTGAATATCTTCTGGCGGCCCATGCATTTTATGTCGCGAATGATCCGAAGATGGTGCTCGCAACAATCCGGGATGACGCCCGGCGGCCGAATTATGGCTATCTGGACTTCAGTCGGCAGATGTTGCGCGGACGGGCCCTGGAGGCCGTCGGCGATCGCAATGCCCGCGGCTTTTGGCTGCAGCTTCTGGCGGGTTCAGAAAGCGGTTATCAGCGCGGTCTGGTCGAATTCGCCTTGGCGAGGAATTTGGAGCGGAGCGATTCGGTTGCTGATGTTTTTGCGGCAGATTCTGTGGTCCAAACTCCGGTGTTGCGGGAAATATTGCTGCAATATTCAGCGGGACCGGCCCTGCTGCGCAGGCAGGCGAAGGACGCCAAGGCGGTCAAGAGAGAGCGTGATCTGGCTTTATATGTATTGCTGTACCGGGAATTGACCCATCGGGATTATTCGGCCTTTCTGGATGATCTCAAACTGGTCCCGGCCGATGCAAATGTTTTGGAGCCTTTCTACAACCTGAGCACCGAAAATAATTATGGCTATGAAGTCGAACCAGCGCCTGTTCCGCTGGGCCTGTTCACCAAATTTGACGAATCCAGTGCATTTGGTTGCCCCCGTCTGAAGCAGACGGTGCAGACGCTGGCATCCAGCCCGAATGACCCTCGTGCTCAACTGTGCTTGGGAGATTATCTGCGCATGGCTGGCTTTGACGACTATTGGCTCGACGAGCAGCCGAAAACCGAAAGTCTGGGCGGGCAGAAACAGGGCTTTCCTGGATCACAATTCTCACGGTTGGAGGCCTATAAACGGATCATCGCTGATCGTCGTTCCAGTCCGGAAAACCGCGCCTATGCCCTCTATCGAGCCATATGGTGTTATGGCCCTGCTGGCAAAAACAGTTGTGGCGGCGAGGAGGTTGGTCAGGGGCAGCGTGCGGCCTGGTTTCGCGAGCTAAAAATAAGATATCCTTCCTCGCAATGGGCGCAAAAGCTCAAATTCTACTGGTAGTCCTTGGCCCGTTTGCTTTTCCTGTCATTCGCTCTTCTGTTTCTGGGCGGATGTGGCCGATCCGCCATTCAAGAGACGCAAACAGTCGTCGCCGAAGATTATGATTCCTTCTGGCTATGGGCCGGGGTCAAGCCGCAGCCCGTGCTCGATCAGGCGCGGTCGATCTATATATTGGCCGGTGAAGTCAGGGCAGGTGACGCCGGGCGATTTCGGCAGCTCAGGCCGGCCACTCCCGATGTTGCTGCGGTCGATCTGTGGCTTGTAGTGCGTGTCGAGACGCTCGAATGGTCGCCAGCAGTCGCTGACGAAATACTCCGATTGGCTGAAAAATGGGACAGGCGGGATCGGCCGCTGACCGGTATCCAGATCGATTTCGACGCGCGCACCGATGGTCTGGAAGGCTATGCTTCGTTTTTGCGGTCTTTTCGCCAGAGTTTGCCCGACCGCTTCAAACTCTCGATCACCGGTTTGCTGGATTGGAGTGCCAATGGCGATCCCTCGGGCTTGTCCGCGCTCGCCGATGTCGTCGATGAGGCTGTTTTCCAGACCTATCAGGGCCGCGCAACGATCCCGGGATATGAACGATGGCTTGCACGACTGCGCGACCTGCCGATGCCATTTCGCCTCGGTCTGGTTCAGGGCGGCCAATGGCAAGAACCCGATCACCTGGATGACATGCCGAATTTTCGCGGCTACGTTGTTTTTCTGGTAAATCCGTCGCGGGTTCGGGCAGGGGATTAATGCCTGGTAAAGCTGTAACAGAACAGGAAGGCGTGATCTGATCCAGCGGCTTTTTTTGCTTTATTCTTGGCTGGACGAAAACAAGCGGTTAAGAGGTCTGCCATATGACAAAACACATTATCAAATGGGCCGTAATAGGTCTCTCCGCCACGATGCTCTCCGGTTGTGCGTTGTTCGGCGGCGGCAGCGGTGGACGTGGTACCGATACGCGCTATGTCGCGCGCGATGTCGACACGCTCTACAATGCGGCCAAGGAGCGGCTTGATCGCGGCCAGTACAAGATCGCTGCGGCTCTGTTTGACGAAGTCGAGCGTCAGCACCCCTATTCGCCCTGGGCTCGCCGCGCGCAGCAGATGAGCGCATTCAGCTATTATATGGCGAGCGATTATAACAAGGCGATCGAATCATCGCGCCGCTTCCTGTCGATCCATCCGGGCAACAAGGACGCACCTTATGCCTATTATCTGATCGCGCTCTGCTATTATGAGCAGATCAGCGATGTGACCCGGGACCAGAAGATCACCGAACAGGCGCTGGCGTCGCTCGGTGAGGTCGCCCGCCGCTACCCCAATTCGCGCTATGCTGCGGATGCCAAGCTGAAAATGGATCTGGTCAACGACCATCTCGCCGGCAAGGAAATGGAAATCGGCCGTTTTTACCAGCGGCGCGGCAAATGGCTCGCGGCCACCATCCGCTTTCGTACGGTGATCGAAAAGTACCAGACGACTACGCATACGCCGGAAGCGCTGATGCGGCTTACCGAGTCCTATCTGGCGCTGGGCGTTCCGACGGAGGCGAAGAAAACGGCTGCGGTTCTGGGTGCCAATTATCCGGGTACCAAATGGTACGAACGTGCCTATCAGCTGGTCAACAAGCACGGCGCGACTTAGGCCTCGTCCGTGCTGCAATGCGTTGCGGCCAGGGTAAAGCTGTTTTAAGAGGGCACTGTGCTGCAGTCCCTTTCCATCCGCGATATCGTCCTCATCGAAGCGCTCGATCTCGAGTTCGGGCCGGGTCTGACCGTGCTGACCGGCGAGACCGGTGCC
>CAWUKF010000090.1:0-8942 GCA_963922745.1 uncultured Sphingomonadales bacterium | reverse complement strand
CCGCTGGCCTGAATGAGCCCATTCACCGACGAGCAGCTGGATCGTTATGCCCGCCATATCGTGCTCAAGGATATTGGCGGGGCCGGGCAGAAGAAGATTCTCGAGGCCCATATATTGGTCGTCGGTGTCGGCGGGATTGGCTGCCCGGCGATTCAATATCTGGCGGCTGCGGGAATTGGCTCGCTGACCATCGTCGATGATGATGTGGTGTCGCTTTCGAATCTGCAGCGGCAGGTTTTATTTTCCGAGAACGACATTGGAAAAGCAAAAGTTGATGTTGCCGAAGTTGCCGCGAAGCGTATCAACCCTGATGTTAATATAATAACGATAAATCAAAGACTTACCGCGCAGCATTTTTCCGGGGATGCTGCAGCATTTTTTGCGCCTTTCGACGCGATCATCGATGGCAGCGACAATTACCAGACCCGGCTGCTGATCTCCGACCTGTCGGTCGAACACCGGATACCGCTGGTTTCCGCGGCAATCGGGCAGTTCCAGGGACAGCTCGGCACGTTCCGCGGCTGGGAGGAAGACATGCCCTGCTACCGCTGCTTCGTCGGCGACGCGCTCGACCCCGATGATTGCGACAATTGCAGCGAAGTTGGCGTTCTTGGCGCAATGGTCGGCCTGATGGGCAGTTTTGCAGCGATGGAGGCGATCCGCGTGGTCACCGGCTTTGGCCAGGACCCGGCCGGAAAACTCCAGCTTATCGACGGGTTGGCGCCCTCGATGCGCAGCATCAACCTGCCCAAGGACCCGCATTGCAAAAGTTGCGGCACGCCACAAACTTAGTCTCGACCAAGCTGATTGCGCTTTGCCCGATTTTGCCTAAGATGCCGGAAACTCGGGGAGGACCATCATGACATTACCGGTAACCGCACTCGCCGCCGCCATCTGCGCGCTGCTGCTGATCTTCATGAAGTTCAAGGTGATCGGCCAGCGCGTCCGGACCGAAACCATGTTCGGCGCGGGCGAAGACGCGAAAATGAAGATGGTCCGCGGCACCCACGCCAATCTCGCAGAGAACGCGCCGATTGCCCTGATCCTGATGGCGCTGCTCGAACTGACCAGCGCCCACCACTGGACCCTGACGGGACTGGCCGCGCTGTTCCTGATCGCGCGGGTGCTGCACATTTACGGCATGTACCAGCATCACGGCAACGGCTCGGGCCGCTTCCGCCAGGCCGGAGTCATGGGCACAACCCTGTCGATCGTCGCGATGGCGCTGTGGGTGATCTATTTGTTTGTGACGGTTAACCTCTAGCGGCCTCATCGCGACCGACCGGGCCATTCGCTGCCGACAGCTCAGGTCCGGACCAGATCGATGCTGATCGCCTTGACCGCCGCCGACGTCCGGTCGTGCACATTCAGCTTGGCAAACGCCCGGCGCATGTAACTGTCGATCGAGTTTTCCGAAATATTGAGGATCGTGCTGATCTCGGAGTTGGACTTTCCGGCGGCAGTCCAGGCGATGATCTGCAGTTCCCGTTTCGACAGCGTCTTCTCGAGACCAAAGAGATTGGGCGTCAGCTGACAGAATCGCAGATGCGCCATCTGTGCGAAGACGTGCAGCCGGTCACCCATGCCAGTCTCCATCAGCGTCTTCCGTGCCGGCTTGCCGAACGAGCCCAGGGCGACGCGGCCCTGCGGGCCAAAAAGCGGGAAAATCCAGCCATCGTCGAGACCCTGTCGATTGGCGTCGGCCAGCAGCTCCTCGCATTCACTCTTGCGCGGCGACAGCGCAACAATATCGGTCCAGCGGAACGGGCGGGCATTGACCAGGCTGTTAGTGCCGGTGAGGTGGCCGCCGGCGATCAGTCCGGCGAAAACAAGACTCTGGAACTCGGAAACGGTCATGCCCTGGTAGCGGAGCACCGTAGCCGGATCGGTCGGTTTCTTGTATGGCGGCGGACAGGCGTAGACGATCGTGCGGAACCCCGTCATCCTACCGACTTTCAAACAATGGCGCCAAAGAGCAGCAATCTGGCGTTGATCGGCAAGTTCCCGTGTGGCGGCTGCGAGGTCCATCATTGATCCCATGAAAGTTAAACCGGAAACGGCCTGCTGATGCCCTTCGTCCCCAGCCGTTGGACAACCCCCCTGTGGACCTACCGGTTGGGAAGCGATTGACGCGCATGGTAGGCGGAAATTTAACCTTATATTATGTCGGCGCCGGGCGCGACTTGCGGTCCTTGTGCGCACCCTGCCACGTATTTTCGCCACAAGACCCCGATCGCTGACCCTGTTACGCTTCGGAACGCCGCAAGCGGCGCAATATATCAAGGAGCTTGTTCTTATCGGAGACCACTATGTCCAACGACCAGACCGACACGAACCGCACGCAAATCATGCCCATCGCCGTTACCGACGAACAGCGCTATCGGCTCGCCAGCGATATCATTGCGCGACAGCGAACGCGGTCTGAATATATAGGCCGGATTACCTTTGGCGAACCGTCCTGGGATATCCTGCTTGACCTGTTCGTCGCCGAAGCTCTGCACCATCCGACGTCCATAAAGGATATTGCCTTGCGACTGGGTCTGAAGGAGACGCTCTGTGATCGCTATGTCCGGTATATGCTGAACCAGGAAGTGCTGTTCGAAAATACCAATCGCCACATGGCCACGGAAATGCCGTTCCTGATCTCGCCCGACAGCCGCGACGGCATCAAGCGATGGCTGGACGAGTGCCTGTTGTCGGAACGGGGCCGGAATTCCTGATCCTGCTAAGTATCCTGAAGTTCGCCAACGCCCATCATCATGGCATGAACCAGCATCACAAGGGCGGCTCCCCGCGCTTCCGCCAGCTGGGTGTATTGACCACCTGGCTGACCATGGTGGTGCTGGCATTGTGGATCCTGTTTCTGTTTGCCACCAAGCATATTTAGGGCGGACAGGAGCAGCTTTTTGGCAGCCGTTTTAGGCTGCCCGCCGCCATTGGGAATTGAGTCCCCGGCTGTTCTATCAGTTCAACTAGAGCAAGACCCAGGGCGGATACGAGACAAAGCGTATTTCCGCCTTGTCGACGAACAGCTATGCAGCTTTTGATGGCTGCCAATTGTCAATCCATTCCCGTGCCCTCCAGGGCCATTCGTTTCGCGCTGTTGCCCCGAGCGCTAATGGCAGTCGCTATTCTCTCCTTTGCCGTGCTGATGGGCCTTTTCGCCGCTCCGCCAACGCAGGCCCAGTCGAGGCCGATAGAAATCGAAAACGGCCAGCTGGTCAATCACGACTGGGACTATGCACAAAGCAAACCGCTGGAGCTGTCCGGAGATTGGCAGGTCATCTGGGGCAAGCTCGTTGCACCCGAGGATTTCGATGCGCAGTATGAAGGCGATCTGTTCCGCATTCCCGGACGCTGGAACAATGTCGATCATCCGGCGATGAACGGACCCTATGGCGTGGCCACTTTTCGGGCCAGGCTGGATTTACCGGATTACACAAAGGAACTGTCCTTCCACCAGATATCACCGCATTCCGCATGGAAATTATACGCTAACGGAATCCCGATTGGATTGAACGGAACGGTTTCCGACCAGCCCGGCAAACACCGGTCCCACTACACCTCGCGAATCTTCCCGGCCTATCCGGGAAAAAGTGAACTGGTTTTGCAAGTGTCCAATTTTTCCCATGCCTTTGGCGGCCCGGGCCATCCGCCGACCATATGGGACTCGCAGCAGCTGTTTCGCACGCTTGGGTTTCTTTCGCTCTATTATGCGGTGGTTCTGGGTATCCTGCTCGCAATCGGAATATTTCACCTGATCTTCTACCTCGCTGATCGCAACCACCGGGAGCAAGGGCCGGTGCATCTCTGGTTCAGCCTGCTTTGTTTCATCATGGTGTTTCGGATTTCCGGTGTGGTTCCCTATTTTCACATTTACTTTGCTGATGCTGCCTATTGGTCAGACCTGCGCTTCGTCTATGCCAGCCTGTTCGCGGCACCAGCGGCCTATGTGCTGTTCTTCCGTTCGGCCTTTTCCGGCTATTTCCCGGAGCGGCTCACGCTTGCGATCATCGGAGCAAACGTGCTGCTGATGACAATAGTGCTGGTGACACCCGAAGGTTTTTACACGCATCTGCGCGACTTTTCGATCGGAATGAATGTTTTCGTCATCCTGTACAGCATCATTTTTACTGTAAAAGCGATGCGGAACAAACAGCCCGGAGCGGCGATCATCCTTGCCTCCAACACGGTCTTCCTTGGCACCGCGATCAATGACGCCGTGATCTATACCGACAACGGCACCGGTTTCGATCTCACACCTTTTGGCATATTGGTGCTTGGTATCGGCTATTCCTATGCTCTGCTGTTGCGGTTGCAGACGACCTTTGAAAATGCCCGTGATACATCGGTTGCTCTGGAGGAACTGAACCTCCATCTCGAGAAACAGGTTCGCGAACGTACCCGCGCGTTTAAATTGGCCGCCGCAAAAGCCGAAAACAGTGCGCATGATCAAGCCCAGTTTATCGCCGCTGCCAGCCATGATCTTCGTCAACCGCTGCACGCGCTGGCGATGTTCAATTCCGCCCTGCGTAGCAAGATCGGCAACTCATCGGCGGCGAAATTACTGGAAAAGCAGGATGACTCCATCCGCAATATGGGGGACTTGCTGCAAGATACGCTTGATAGCGCGCGGGCAGAGACCAGTCAGAAAACGCCAAGCTGGACGGCAATGGAATTGAGCGCGATCGTGGAGGGTATCGGCAGTGGATTTGAAATACAGGCCGAAAAGCGGGGCCTTTTCTACTCACAGGATATTGAGCCGGGTCAGATCGTCACGGACGGAGCGATGCTGCAACGCATTTTGAGCAATCTGGTCGAGAACGCTCTGAAAGCCGCCACAAGCAGTGTCACCGTATCAGCCAGCCGACACGAAAAGAACTGGCTGATTGAAATAAGTGATGATGGCAGCGGCATTGCCAAAGACGATATCGACCGGATTTTTGAGTCCTATGTCAGCCTTGATGAGAGGGGTGGGGACCATGGCGGCTATGGACTAGGCCTCTATGTCGTGAAGAATTTTACCAAGCTGCTCGGAGGCGTGGTGACCGTCAAATCAGCATTGGAAGAGAAAACTGTATTTGCTCTCGAATTTCCGGTGGCACCGCCAGACTATGATTTTGTCGAAGACGAAATCCAGGCAAACAGCGAGCAAGAACCAACCCCGGGCATGAAAATCCTTGCCATTGATGATGAAACAAATGTGCTGGAAGCAATGAAGGCGATGCTTGAGACCTGGGGGTGCCATGTGGAGACAGCAGAAGATAGCAAACAGGCACTAAATATAGTTGAGCGAGGATTTGATCCCGATTTGGCGATTGTTGACTATCATTTGTTTGGCCATAGCGGCCTGGACATGGTCAGCGAGTTGCGTGAACACATCCCCGGCCTGAACGCTGTCATTCTGACCGGAGCGACCGAGCCGGCAATAATGGACAAGATCAGCGCGTGCGGCCTCTCCTGTCTGTCCAAACCTATCGATACGAGAAAACTGGGACGGTTCCTGCGCGCCCTGCAAACCGGACGACAGAATGATCAAACCAGCGACGCCTTGATCGCAAAGGCGGCCAGTGACGCTGGCGAATGAACATCGAGTTTCTGATTGATATGCTCGCGATGCTTCCGCACCGTATGCTCGCTGATGAAGAGGGTTCTTGCCACCTCCCGGTTACTGGAACCCTCGACGATCAGCTTGACGATTTGCAATTCCCGTGGTGTCAACTGCTCCTTGAGTCCGGCAACCGACCGGGCATTTTTTCCTTCGTCCGATGACGAGGTTGCGACAGGTCGCCCTTCTGTAACAGCCTTGAATATCTCGAGGAAATTTTCCGCTTCTGCGGTCTTGTACAGGAAAGCATCCGCACCTGCCGCATATATCGCAGCCGGCGCATAATTATTGGTGTCACCCGTCAGGATGATCACTTTGAGATTCATATCCCGGCGGCGCACTTCCCCCAGAATATCTATGCCCGTGCGGCGGGGCAGGCCGATATCGAGCAGCGCCAAATCATATCGCTGTTCCTTGAGCAGCCGCAGGGCTTCTTCTCCGTCGGCACATTCTGTGATTACGCCGGACAAATCTCCAATCAGTGCCACGATACCCTGACGAACCAGCGCCTCATCTTCGGCGATCAAAATTCGCAATCCACTCATTGTGGACGATAACTTTTGACGGGGTTCAGGGTGCCATTGCCGCTGATCATCATCAAAATACGCACATATGCGAATATCGCCGGTTGGTGCTGTCGCATAATCTGGCCCCCGAAACGGCAATAGACCACTTCACCGGGATTTACAATTTGCCGGACGGATTTTGTCAGAAATCGAAGGAAGAAAAAATGAAAAAACGCTATCTCGCCCTGGCTGCGCTGAGCACCTATTTTATCACAACGCCAGCACAGGCCCTGCCCTGCGACAGTCGCGGCTCCAACTGGAGCGGCTCGATGCAAGTGGGTGCAGCATTCTATAATTTTGAATTACGGCGACAAACCTGTGCACCCGGCAGCCTGTGGAATTTTTATGTCCGCCCGACATCTGGCGGCGGCGCACCGTCTCAGGGTCAGGTTACGGTCTCCCTGATCGGCCGGGCGATCACGGTCTCTCCGGTCCCAGGCACAGCGACCGGCTGCCCGTTCAGCCTGACCGGCACCTATGCCGCCCGCGATGTGACCAATGGTCGTCCGTATCGCGGCTCGGGTACCGCCTCGTGCGGCGGAACCGGGGTCTGGAGAGCGGTGATCCGCTAAAATGAATGTTCGAAGCGTTTTGCGGTTTGCAGGGAAAAATGGAGGAAAACATGAGAAAAGCAGTGCAGTTTGCCATAATATCGGGCTTGGCGTTGACGGCCAGTCTGGTGGGATTAGATCGGTCATCAGCCGTCGGTGCCGCATCCGGTGGACAAATCAACGGATCGGTCGTTCGGTTCTGCAGCAATGGCATGCGAGAAAGCTGGACGACTTATCACGCGCCGAACAACGATGGATTTTTCCATCAGGAGCTGGTTTTGGGGGAAGGCGATTATACACTCAGCCTCATTCCAAGCGGGAATTTTCTGTTCAACGCATTTGTCTATGAGGGCGATGCCAATCGCTATATCGGCGGACGCCAGAATGTCAGCAGCTATACACAACGTCTCCGCTCCGGTAGCTGGACCGGTCAAAAATTTCTAGTCCAAATGCAAAAAACCCAGCAAACCTGCAGGGGCTGTTCCGTGACTATGGTGCTGACCGCTCGCAATTGCCCCATGAAATCAGGCGGTAGCAGCAATGGCAACAATGCCCCCCTGTGCAAGCCAAATCAATGTGCCGATCCCAATGGCGGTGTGTTTGGCATTCCCTCTTGCCTGTACAAAAAGGGCGCTCGTGGCGGCTATTGCGGGACGCCGGGAAATTGAGCGCCTCGTTCAACTCTCGCCGCAAGGATCACGAAGGCCAGTTTTGCGATTCCGCGCAAGGGGGAGCGCATATCTGCAAATGAGCGGCAGCGAATATCTGATCGCCGCCAGTACCCCGCATCCAGCGCGAAACGCACCAGAATCCGCTAAAAACTCGCTCCGTCCACTTGCCTAACCGGCAGATGCTGCCAGTCGGCGGGGTCGAACAGCCGCATATTGACGCCCATGCGATCCGGCGGGGCGGTGATCGGGGTCCAGTGGCTGGCAATGCCGCAGGTGCGGCAGTGCCAGGTGGTGATCATCCGGTCGCCCTGGACATAGGGGACCAGCGCATCGGCAGCGGCATCGACGGTGACCGCGTCCGGATGCCAGTAGCCGCCGATCCAGCCGGTCTTGCGGCACAGCGAACAATTGCATTGGCTCACCTGCTCCGGCAGGGCCGGAACCGTGATCCTGACCGCGCCGCAATGGCAGCGGCCGGCGAGTGCGGGTGTTTCAACAAAGGCCAAGCGACAATATCTCCTCTACCCAGTCCGGTACCAGCTCCCCCGCCCGGCCCATGCGGCTTTCGTGGAAATGAAAACTGCCTTCCGACGGATCAAGATTCATCTCCAACGTTTGTGCGCCGTGATAGCGGGCGGTCTGGACAAAGCCAGCGGCGGGATAGACTGCGCCCGATGTGCCGATCGACACGAACAGGTCGCACCGTTCCAGTGCCCGCTCGATCCGTTCCATCTGATAGGGCATTTCGCCGAACCAGACAATATCAGGGCGCAGGTTGCCGGCCTGGTGGCACTGCGGGCAGGCCGGACCCTGAGCCATCTCGCCGTCAAAGGACGTGCGGGCATCGCAGGCGAGGCACCAGGCGCTGCCCAGTTCGCCGTGCATGTGCAGCAGCCGCTTCGAACCCGCCCGATCGTGCAGGTCGTCGACATTCTGCGTCACCAGCAGCAGCTCGCCCGGCCATTTGTCGTCCAGCCTCGCCAGCGCCTTGTGCGCCGCATTGGGATGCACGGTCTTGAGTTTGGCGCGGCGCTCGTCGTAGAAATTCTGCACCAGCGCCGGATCCCGGGCAAAGGCTTCCGGCGTCGCGACATCCTCCACCCGGTGACCCTCCCACAGCCCGTCCGGGCCGCGAAAGGTGGCGACGCCGCTTTCGGCGCTGATCCCGGCACCGGTGAGGATGACGATATTCTGGATGTCTTTCATAAAAGTCCTATTCGTCATGCTGAACTTGTTTCAGCATCCGTTTCGTCTCATAGAAACAACCTAGAGTATAGCGGGGTCCTGAAACAAGATCAGGATGACGAAAATGGGCTCAGGGCTAACGGGATCGAGTGAAATGACGAAAATCGGAATTATCGGCAGCAAGGGCCGGATGGGACAGGCGCTGACCGACGCGATCGCGGAGACCGCCAACAGCCACGCCGGCGGAGCGGATCAGGGCGATGATATCGCCGCGCTGGTCGCGGCCAGCGATGTGCTGGTCGACTTTTCCTCGCCAAAGGCGCTGCAGGCGACGCTTGATGCCTGTGTGGCGGCGGGCAAG
>CAWUKF010000089.1:0-9053 GCA_963922745.1 uncultured Sphingomonadales bacterium | reverse complement strand
TCGCCGCGACGCTAGCGCAGAAGGTGACCGGCGAAAAGGTCGATGTCGAGGATGTGGATTAGCAGTCGTTCCCCTGCGCAGGCAGGGGTCCATCTCCTGAAAAACAGGCAATAGGCCAAGGTAGTAGAGAGCGATCGCGGCAGACTTGACGCACCTTCTCACTCTTCCTGTATCCGCAAAAGCAGGAGATGGCCCCCTGCCTGCGCAGGGGCACTGCGATAAACGGCTCTATTTCGCCACCTTCACCGCCTTCACAACATCCCGCCAGCTGATATATTTGAAATTCTGCGTCTGATCGCCATTGTCGCCATCCTGGACGACCATAAGGCCATCGGGATATTGCGGCCCGAAGTCTCCGAGGATCACCTCAATCCCGTCGGTTTCGGAAGTGCCGTCGACGACGCCATCAACCAGGCGGAACCGGGTGACATAGGTCCCTGTTACCAGATCATAGAGAACATAGGCATTATCGCCCTGGCTGCTCGCGACCAGATAGCCGCCATTCTCGCCTTCGGGTGCCAGCGCCAGACCCTCGACATCCGCAACCAGTTCGCGACCATTCACCTCGGCAAAGCGCTGCGGCACGAAGGCATCGGCGTTCAGATCATACCGCCAGATCGCGACATTTTCCTCGCCGACATAAAGCCGTCCGGTCCGGTCATCGACGACGCAGCCTTCCGGCTGCGTCGCCAGCTTGTGCTCGCGCGTGATAACGGCGTTGGGGACGCCTCCGCCGAACGACAATCTCATTTCCCGGACATGACCCGCCTTGCCGATCATATAAGCAAAGACTTCACCGCCAGAATCTTGTCCAAAGCAAAATCCGTAGGCCTCGCCCGAGCCGGCTGGATATTTGCCCAGCAGCTTCAGTGCGGCGCTATCGGTGTCGAGCTCGTATAATCCAATATGCGCGTTATTCTTGTCATTGCGGATGCTCGCTCCCACCAGAACCGTCTTGCGCCCGTCGATCATCACTTCCCGCAGATCGACATTGTTGAGCTCCCCCTCCGGCAGGAAGGATTTTTCACTGCCATCCATGCCGAAGACATAGAGCCCGGCCCTCTTGTCGGTACCGATCACCAGGCTTTTCACCGGGTCTTCCGGATTGCGCCAGATCGCGGGATCATCTGCGGCATCCCGCGCCACCGTGCCAACCGGAACAGTTTCCCCGGTCGCTGTCAGTTCGATGGTCGGCACCCCGGCTGCAATATTGGCACCGCCTTGCGCCGCGCACGCAGTCAGGCCGAGGACTGACGCAGCCAGCAAAATGATTTTTCTTTTCATCACATCGTTATCTTTGCGCCAAATTTGAACGTAGAGCCATATTCCTCATATTGCAGATTGCGTTTGGCTCCTTCGAAATTCTGATAAGCATAATATTTGGCATTGTTGATATTGATCCATTCGGCGAACAAACGGATATTGCCGGTAACCTTGAACTTCAGGCTGGCGTCCAGCTGGAAATGATTATCGACGATGCGATCCGTCGTTGCATCATCGCCGAGCTCATCAAGATATCGGTCCCGATAGGTCCCGGCCAACCGGAAATCAAACGGCCCCTTTTCATATCCCAGCACCGCGTTGAACGTGTGCTTGGAACTGCTTGGCAAGCTGATTTCTCGCGGCGTCGCGATATCGCCGTCGGTCAGCACCGTTCCGGTGGCGTCGGTATAGGTATAGTTCAGGTTGACCAGAAATCCGTCCAGTGGCGACGGCAGGAAATCCATCGCTTGGCTGAAGCTTGCCTCCACGCCGAAAATTTCGGCCTTTTGGCCGTTAATCGCCCGGGTCAACTCGTCATAATCAACGCCCTGGAAGGTACCGGATTCGGTCAGCGTCTGGTCGACGATGAAATTGTTGATCGATTTGTAGAAGGCCCCAACGGATACCGCACCATTGCTGCTGAAATAATATTCAGCGGACGCGTCCGCATTCCAGGCGCGGTAGGGCAGCAGGTCGGGATTGCCGAACTCGGCTTCCCTGTCCTCATTGATCGTGAAGCGCGGCGCCATTTTCGACAGTTTCGGCCGTACCAGGCTCTTGTAGCCTGCAAGGCGCAGCACCAGCTGCGGCTGCGGCTGGAACCGCAGGGTGAGGCTTGGCAGCCAATCGGTATAGCGGCGCTCGATATTCACCGGAATGACATCAGTCACGTCATCGCCATCATCAACCACCAGTTGGCCGAACAGCTTGTTCGACGTCCGCTCGGCGCGCAGCCCGCCGATCACGCGCACCGTCGAACTGTCATAGCGACCCAGCAGATAGCCGGCCAGGATATCCTCGTCGGCGGCATAGTCGCTGGGCAGGCTGAGAAGATCCGTCTCATACTGGTCGACCTCGAAATTGCCGAGGTTGGCGAACAGAAATTCGGTCGCACCCCGATAGCTGGCCACCGGTCCCATATCGGTGATCCGATAGGTCTGCTCGCCCAGCACGTCGGCGAGCGTATAGTCGCCATCATAATCGCCGTAGAATATGCCGTTGAAATCGTAGCTCTTGGTCCGCCAGCGAGACTTGATGCCGGCCTGAACGGTGAATTCGCCGCCGTCGGTGACAAAGCTCCGACCAAGGTCGGCCTTGAGCGCATATTCCTTGTCCACGCTGTCCGACAGCTTGGTCAGCTCGGCCCGGTTGAACTTATATTCGGAAGGGTCGTTGAACAGAGTGGCTCCGCTGGTCACGCTGTACAGCGGCACCCGGACGTCGCTGTAATCCATGTTGACATCGACGCCGTCCCCATCGAAGCGCGCACGGAAGCGCGTCGGATCGACCGAACCATTCTCGAGCTCGCTCGACCGGGCCCAGCTGCCGGACAGATGTGCTTTCCATTCGCCATCATCATGATCCAGGCCAATCTGGTAGGTAGCGATCCGCTGGCGTTCAAACCGGTCTTTGATATCGCGACGGACTTCGATCCGGCCATCGGCATCGGTGAAGGCAGCGCCGGTGGGACTGCCGCTTGCGGGCGGCTCGTCGAATATGATCGTAGTGCGGCGGCGAAATTCCTGGTCGTCAAACTGGCTGAAATTGCCGCGGACAAACATGGTAGTCGTATCCGACGCCCGGACATCGACATTCAGCGAGCCGCTGATCCGCTCGCGGGTAACGTCATAGTCGCGATACTGCACCTCCTCGGCATAGACGATCCCGGCATCCTCGCTCCAGTCGTCCGCTTCGATATTGTCGCTCTCGAATTCCCGCTTGTAATAGCTGATGCCACCGGAAACGCCGACATTGTCGCCAATCCGGGTCGAAAAATCGATGCTTCCTTTCGGGGTGATGCTGTCGGCATATTCATTATAGCTGCCTTCCAGCTTCACCGAGAAAAGACCCTTTTTCCGGTCGAAGGCGCTGGTCGTATTGATCTCGATAGAAGCGCCGATCGTGTCGGCATCCATATCGGGGGTTAGCGATTTCTTGATCTCGATCGATTCGATGAGATCGCTGGAAATAACGTCGAGCGCGACCGACCGGACGTCGGATTCCGGCGACGGCAGCCGCACGCCATTCAGCGAGCTGGCGTTCAACTCCGGATCCAGACCGCGAATCGACACAAAGCGCCCTTCGCCCTGATCATTGAGGATATTGACGCCGGGAAGACGGCGGATCGATTCCGCCACATTCTGGTCGGGGAACTGACCGATCGCGTCGCGGGTGAGCACCGAGGAAACCCCGTCCGCCTCGCGCTGGCGCGACAGGGCACTTGCCTGGTTCGCGCTCTGTCCGATCACCACGATCTCGGCACCGTCGCCGCCCTGCAAAACGATATCGGCGCGCGTTACGCCGGCATCAGTTACCGTCACGCTGGCCCGGACTATGTCCGTGCCGATATAGCGGGTCTCCAGCGTATAAGTGCCGGCGGGCACATCTGCGAATCGATAGCTGCCGTCGCGCTCGGTGGTTGCGACACGGTCCAGTTCGACAATGCGCACCTGCGCCGCCTGCAAGCCCCGGGTTTCGCTCGGGTCGACGACCACGCCTGAAATGGTCCCGGCCCAGGCCACGCCGGGCGCAACACAGCCCCAGATAAAGGCAAGTCCGAAGGCAGTTTTTGCGGTTCTGGATGAGCGCGACATTTATGATTTCCCCGTTGTCATTATCGATGAGAGGACGCACCGGTAGGGAAATAGAATGACTCTTTCGGACCAATATAATGACAGGGATGTGTAGCGAATATTTGGCTTTTGTTACAGGAAGGATGATCGCCAGGAAGCGGCAGGTTTCGGATCGACCTCAACATCCCCCATTCTGCTGCGATCCAGCATTACGACATGTTGAGTACTGCCAGTCAGGACTGGCGAACCGAGAATTTTGATGGTCTTTAGGCTCGTTTTCGATCGGGCATTTCGCGCGACAGGCTTTCAATCAAAGCTTGCACGCCGGTGATCGGAACCGGACGACTGAACAAATAGCCCTGGACATTGTTGCAGCCATTTTTCAGCAGCATCTCTACCTGCTCATCCAGCTCGACCCCTTCGGCCAATGTCTCCATGCCGAGGGCAGTCGCTAGCCCGGTGATCGCCTGAATGATTGCCGCGCAGCCTTTGTCCGACAATATGTCGACCACGAAACTGCGATCAATCTTGATCTTGTCAAACGGAAAACTCCGCAGATAGCTGAGCGAAGAATAGCCCGTGCCGAAATCGTCCAGCGCCACGCGAACGCCCATCGAATGCAGATTGTGGAGCGATTTCAGGGTTTCCGCAACATTTTCGATCAGCAGCGATTCAGTAATTTCCAGTTCGAGGCGTTGCGGTGCCAGCCCGGACTGGGTCAGCGCCTGGACAAGGATGGCCTGCAGCCCCTTGGTCCGAAATTGCACGGGCGAGATATTGATCGCGACCCGGATATGCTCCGGCCATTTGGCGGCCTGCCGGCAGGCTTCCTTGATCACCCACTCACCAATCTGGACGATCAGACCGGTTTCCTCGGCCAAGGGAATGAAATCGATTGGCTGCACCAATCCGCGTTCCGGATGATGCCACCGGATAAGGGCCTCGAAACCGTTGATCCGTTGCTGCTCGGTGTTGAACAGCGGCTGATAATATAGCTCGAACTGTCCATGCTCGATCGCCAGTTTCAGATCGATTTCGGTTTCCCTGCGCTTGCGGGCCAGTTCGTCCATTTCCTGTTCGAAATAATGATACTGCCCTTTGCCCTCCTGTTTGGCGCGGTAAAGCGCCAGATCGGCATTTTTCATCAGCATGTCGGAAGTCGTGCCATCATGGGGAGCAACCGCGATGCCGATACTGGTGGTAGTCGGCATGACATGTCCATCGACGTCAAAGCTGTCGGCGAATGACTTCTCGAGCTGCTCTGCGATGCCGGTGATCGCGTCCACAGTACTGGCATGGTCTACCAGTACCGCAAATTCGTCACCGCCCAGCCGGGAAATGAGATGCCCGTCAAGAACCGACGACATCCGCGCCGTAACCTGTTTCAGCAGCGCATCGCCGACCGGATGACCGAGCGTGTCATTGACCGACTTGAAATTGTCCAGATCGAGATAGAACACGGCAATCAGATCGTCATCGGTCGTGCGCTTGAGGGCGATATCCAGCTGGTCACGAAAATATTTTCGATTCGGCAGATCGGTGAGTGCGTCGTGAAGCGCTATATGGGAAATCTTGTCTTCTCGGTCGACGATTGCGTCGACCATCGCGTTGAATTGGTCGCCCAGCCGGCCGATTTCGTCCGTCGAATTGACGACGACCTTGTGGCGCTCTCCCAAACCAATCTGTTTGGCAGCTTCATCCAGCCGCGCGATCGGACGGGTAATGCCCTTGGCGAGAAGCCATCCAGCCGAAACAATAATCCCCAGGCCAATCAGCGCCAGTCCCGTCAGAATCCATGTAATCGGACGATAGGCGAGAAGCGCTTCGCTGAGCGAATAGCGCAGCAGCAAGGTGGGTTTCTGGGTAGCACTGAGTGAAGGCAGGGCCGACGCGCGATATAATATGCGCTGCCCATCTTCGATCAGTTCCACCTGCCTGCCGGTCTTTGCAGCAAGCGTTTTTGGCAGCGAACGCGCATCAATTACCTTGGCCGTTAGATCAATCGGTGCCAGCTGGGCCAGATTTTGCATCTCTGTCTTGTTGAACGGCTTTCCGACAACCAGCCAGCCGAACAGGTCCGGCGCTTCGACCGGCGCGGCCACAACGCCTTGATATTCACCGCCGATCTTGACGAGACCGCTGTGTGATCCCTCGTCCAGTGCATTCCAGACGCCGTCGGCGTCTTCCGTCTTCATCTTTTGCTCAAGGCCAATCGTCGTGCCATCGAGAGTCATGATGAACGCATTGGGCACATCAAGTCGGTTGCGCAGACTGACCAGCGCGCTCGCGATCGTCGGTTCATCGCCCAGCGCGACCGCCTCCCGAAAACCGAAATCGGCGGCTAGAATGTCGGTGGCCGTTGCCATCCGCTTCGATTCCAGTTCGAGCACCTTGCTGAAAGCTTTCGAATTGGCGGCCATGTCGTCGGATATCTTCATCGCCGCATAGCGTTCGATTCCGCCGGTCGCGACCGCGACCAGCGCGCCAAAAGTCAGCACGAACAGAGCCGAGTAAAGTACCGCAATCCGGACCGAAAGCGAGCCGGATCGCAAAAGACGCTGAATTATGGTCAAAATCCTAGTTCCTCAACTTCAGCGTCGCGCTTTTCTTCGTGATACCGTTGGCACCGATAGGAAAGGAATAGGCGCTTTCCCCGCCGCGAGCCCGATTCATAGGATGCCAGACTTTCACGCGCGCAAAACCGCTCGGCAGACTGCCGATCTGAGCCAGGCCATTATGGTCCGTCTTTGCCGCATAGGGCGTATCCACCACCTTGATATAGCCTTTCATCTCGTCGTGGATATTGCAGCCCAGCGCAACGGTGCCGGCAATTGGAAATTGCTTGGAGCGGGTTTCATCTCTCCCGTATAACTTCATTTCGAATTTCGCGGCGGGAGAGAAGCTGTAAACGCTGTGGCGAACCCGGTCGCGATTGGGAAAGCGCACAGTTGTGCCTTTGGCAACAATCAATGTGCCGGGATCAAACTGGATGTTGCGCTGCTGCATGACCGCGTTGCCCTCGAAACTGGATACAGCATTGGTCGAGCCGGACGCCGGATACACCATGACAACGGCGTCGCGCACAGGCATGCCGTTTTCACCCCTGACGGCGATGGACAGTGTGCTGCCGCTGGCGGCTTGACTGGACACCGCCGACAGGCCGGACAGAGCGGCAGCGGAGAGGACAGCTGAAAGCGAAAAGAGGATTCCATTGTTCATGTGAAGCCCCCTAAATAGTTTTTCTTACCAATAGCATAACGGGAGGGAAAATTCTGCAGACCAAGCATGCCGGTGCCGCAGTCGCTTCGTTGCGGCCTGCTTAACGATATTTTAACCATGCTGACCTAGCGCTCCGTTGTCATGAACTACAAATTCTGCTTTTCGATTTGTGCCGCCCCGATGATATTCTCGGCACTGGTGCAACCTCTCCATGCCAAGGACTTGCGACAAGGTGGCAAACTGCTGCTGACCAATGGCATCGCCACCATCGAAGGCTCCTCGGGCGGCGGTCTGGCGAGCTGGAGCCTGATCGCCGGCAATGAAACACGCGATGGCATCGGCGGCTCGGCGCATGTAACGGTCGCCGAGTTTGAAGACTATCGCCTCGACAGCGAAGGATTCGCGCTGGGCTTTTTCAACCGGGTCGAGCTCAGCTACGCCAGGCAAGCTTTGAATACCAAAGGGATAGGGGCAGCGCTCGGCCTCGGCTACGGCTATCAACTCAATCAGGATATTTATGGTGCAAAGCTTCGTCTCGCGGGCGACGTCGTCTATGGTGATCCGCTGGTACCGCAGATCGCGATCGGCGTGCAGCACAAGCGCAACCTCGATGGACCGGTAACCGCGGCCGTGGGTGCTACCCATGCCGAAGGCACTGACTATTACATCAGCGCCACGAAATTATTCCTCTCGCACAGCATATTGGTCGGTGCCACTGCCCGCTACACCAAGGCCAATCAGGGCGGCCTGCTTGGTTTTGGCGGCGACAAGAACAACTCCCACGACCTTCAGTTCGAAGGCAGCCTCGCCTATCAGCTTTCGCGCAAGCTGGTTGTGGGCGGAGAATATCGCACCAAACCCGACAATCTCTCGATCGCCCGTGAAGATGACTGGTACGATCTGTTTGCCGCCTTTGCGATCAATCGCAATCTGACGGTGGCGGCTGCCTATGCGAATATCGGATCTGTCGCAACTTCCAGCGAACAGCGTGGCGGGCTGATCTCGCTTCGCGCTTCATTTTGATCGGAAAACTGACTGATGCTTGTTTCTCTCGCCTTGCTCCTGGCAGCCCAGGAACTACCGCCATATCAAGAACCGGTCCGCGATCCGGTAACCGGTGAATTGCCGGTTGACCCTTATCAACAGGACAATGCCAATGCCGGGGCAACTCCCTTCAAAGGCGACCGGATGGCCTTGGCCTTCGGCGGCAAAGAGGGCATCCGGACAATAACGGACAATCTGGTGGACGGGATCACGACGGATCCGCGGATCGCCGATATTTTCCGCGGACAGGATCTGGTCCGGCTACGCCGCACGCTGTTCGAGCAATTCTGCTATATTCTCAATGCCGGCTGCGATTACACGGGAAGAGACATGCGATCCGCGCACAAGAATCTTGGCACGCAGATGGCTGACCTCAATGCACTGGTCGAGAATCTGCAAAAGGTGATGGACGAGCAAGACATTCCCTTCGCATTGCAGAACCGCTTTCTGTCAAAACTGGCGCCGATGAAAAAAGACGTGGTCGAGCGCTAGGAGTGATCGGGACAGACAAGGCAGACCGAAACAAAAATGATACGCTGCTAACCCCTCCCCTACCTTCCGGTCACGGACCTTTCAGCATCGTGATCATCGACCGCCAATCAGGCATTGAACCGGACCCAGTGCTGGCCTAATCTCTTGGCGATGAGAACCATTGCCTGCCTGACATTCGGCCCCGCGCCGGCCCGCCGCCCGGACTTTCGGTTTGCTCCGTTGCTCGCCGCTGGCTTGCTGCTC
>CAWUKF010000088.1:0-9086 GCA_963922745.1 uncultured Sphingomonadales bacterium | reverse complement strand
GCGGGCGGCAACGCCGGAAATCTTGCCGAGCGCCGACGCCAGTGACAGGGGCTTGCCGCTGATCTGCGCGGCTGCGGCATCGGCGCCGAATTCGCGGGTGCGGCTGATCGCCATCTGCACGATCATCGCCGCAAAGGGCGCGATCAGCACCGCCATCAGACCGGCTATGCCGGCATTGCGATCGCGGAAGAACAGGCCGAAATTGGCCAGCATCGACACCGCACCGGCAATCGTCGCAACCATGGTCATGATCAATGTGTCGCGGTTTTTCACATGGCCGAGCTCGTGTGCCATCACGCCCTCGATCTCGTCATGGCTAAGCATCGAGAGCAGGCCGGAGGTGGCGGCGACGGCGGCATGATCGGGGTCGCGACCGGTGGCGAAAGCGTTGGGCTGGGCCTGGTCGACGATATAGACTTTCGGCATCGGCAACTGGGCGCGCTGGGCCAGGTTCTTGACCATATTGTAGAATTCGGGATGGCTGGATGCGTCGACTTCGACCGCATTGTGCATTTTCAGCACGATTTTGTCAGCGTTCCAATAGGTGAACAGGTTCATGCCCGCCGCGACCAGCAGAGCGATGATCGCACCGCCGCTGCCGCCCAGCGAATAGCCGAGCACCATGAAAAGCGCGGTCAGCGCCGCCAGCAGCATGGTCGTCTTCATGAAGTTCATCGTCTCTACTCGCTTGATAAAGTTCGTTCTGGTCTCAATATAGGGTCTGAGGCAGGACCATTCAATTTGGCAGACAGGCAAAATCATGACCGATAGCGATAGAAAACCCGGCGAGCGGCCGGCCCATGTCAAACCGCCCGCACATCTGTCCAAGAGCAAGCCGGTGCCCGAACCCGATCCGATTGAAAAGGCCGGGGAAATTGCCGATAAAAAGGGCCCGACCCGCTATGGCGACTGGGAGCACAAAGGCATCGCGGTCGATTTCTGACCGCGCTGCGGTTCAGGGAATTTCGAGAAAATCGGCGATCGCCGCCGCCGCACGCTGCGAGGGTGGATGCGCGCTGTCCCGGTCGAAGGAATAAGCGAAAGCGCGGGCCTGGGCCTCGCGATATGCGCCAGGCAGCGGCTGGATTTCCGAGAGGGCCGCACCGAGGCCGGCAATATCATCGAGCACGGGCCCGAAGGTCCAGTGTTCGTAATTGGGATTGCCGCGCCACTCGGCGTCATGGGAATTCAGGAAGATCGCCGGGCGCGGGGTCCGGATAAACTCGTAAATCTGACTGCTGACATCGCCAAGGTAGATGTCAGCGGCGCTGGTATAGGTCATGTCGACGCTGCGCGTGCTGCCGGTGTCGATATGGATATGGTCGAGCGCGGCGTAGCGCGGATCGATGCGCTGGCGGAATTTCAGCAGGCGGTGCTCGACCGAGGCCAGCAGCCTGCGCTGGAACAGCATGACATGCGGCGCGAAAATCAGATTATAGTCCTGCTGCCCGGCGAAATAGTCGAGGATCTGCTCGCCAAAGCGGAACCAGGACGAGAGCAAGGGATCGAAATGGGGATTGTAGAGTACGGTCGGGCGGTCATTGTCGAACAGCCTGACCGGCGGACGGTCGCCATAAGCCTCGAACTTGGGATAGCCGACGATGCTGTGATTGTCTGGGCGGATCACGCCGGCGGCGAGCATCCGGTCGCGGGTCTTGCCGCCGGGCAGCAGCACATAGTCGAACAGGGCGATTTCGGGCGAAAATCCGATCGAGCGGTCACCCGCGCCATGCGGAAAGAAGATCAGCCTGGGCCGGTCCGTCTGGCCGTTTTTCTTGAGGAAGGTGGTCGTGGTCTCCGGCACTACCAGCGCGTCGAACTGCCGGAACAGGCCGGCGTTGCGCTTCAGACTGCTGAGCCGGTTGAGCGGAACCACATTGCCGAGCATCTTCTCGGCCAACCGGGTGCCGGCATGGGGTCGGATCGGATGAAAGACGGGCCGCGGCAAGGCGGGATCCAGAAAGGCCCCCACCGCCTCGGCCTGCCGCTCGCTGGAGGTGATCACCTCCACGCTTGCCGCCGGCGCGCGCCGCTGGAGCGCGGCAATGATCGGAGCGATATGGGCGACCTGGTGCAGTTCGTCATGGTTGAACAGGAAGCCGATGCGCCGGGTCCGGGTCGATATATCGGCCGTCATGTCTTTTTCATCGGGTGTCCGACCTCATCTGCTGTCTGGTCACGGGCGGAACCAATCCGCCGCCGACTGTCTTTGGAGAAATTCCCGATGGAAGTCTACGCCCGGCGTCCGGCTGCTTCCGGGTAATCGGACCGGCTGTTTGTGCGGCCTGCTTTGCAAAATTGCCGGCGGCGGCTAAAGCGCTTGCCATGCACCCGGCCCTGGTCGGCAGTTATGGAAAAACAAGGATGCCCGTACCCCCCGTTGTTGATGCCGAGAGGCAAGCCGTCGCAAAGCCGCTGTGGACCGCAATCATTCTGGCCGGTCAGCGGCCGGAAGGCGATCCTATGGCCGCTTTTTGCCATGTACCATATAAGGCGCTGATCCCGATTGCCGGACAGACGATGCTCGCACGGGTGGCGCGCGCGCTGCTGGCCTCGGCCGATATCGGCAGGGTCGTGATTCTGGCCCAGTCTCCCGAGGGGCTGAAAGCCGGACTGGGGAGCGATCTGGCAGACAATGAACGGATCGGCTTTGCCCATTCCAGTGATGGCATCGCAACCAGTATCCACAAGGTCGCCGGCAGCGCGCTTGCGCCATGGCCGGTGCTGGTGACGACGGCGGACAATGCCTTGTTGACCAAGGAGATGATCGACTATTTCCTAGGAGCCCAAAACGGGCAGGATGTCGTGGTCGGGGTGGTCGAGCGCAGTACCATGCTGGCTGCCTATCCCGACGCCCGCCGGACCTGGCTGAAATTCCGGGGCGAAGCCTATAGCGGTGCCAATCTCTTTGCCCTGCACAATGAAGCGGCGCGGCCCGCGCTGGCCCTGTGGTCGACGATCGAGAAAGACCGCAAGAAGGGCTGGAAAATCTTCGCCCGCTTCGGTCCCTGGCTGCTGCTCCGGGCGCTCAGCCGCACGATCCGTTTCGATGAGGCGATGGCGAGAGCGGGCGAGCGCCTGTCTTTGCGGGCCGCGCCGGTAATGCTGCCGTTCGCGGAAGCGGCGATTGATGTCGACAAGCCGGATGATCTGGAGCTGGTGACGAGGATTTTGGAACAGCGGGAAAAGTGATCCATTTGCGTCAGCGTACAGCCGGATCTGCGACTCGCAAACTAAACTGTTGGCACAATCACCGGACAAGCCACACGTAAGGCCGCTGAGCTAGGAACCCTCTGGTCCAATTCTCAGCACGACACTATTCTCCTCATCCGTCACGGCATAGAGCAGGCCATCGGGTCCCTGTCGCACATCCTTGAAACGTTGATGCAGGGCATCGAGCAGTACTTCCTGACGGATTTCCTGCAGATTCTCGTTAAGCACGACACGGATCAACGCGCCGGTTCCGTTGATCTGGCCACGCCGCGCACTGGTCACGAACAAATTATTCTTCCATCCCGGAAGAATGTCGCCGGTATAGTAGGTTATGCCATTGGGCGCGATCGATGGTGACCAGAACATCACCGGTGCCTCTGTGCCATTGCCAACCGGATTTACCGGCAAGCTTGATCCGCCATATTCGGTGCCAAAGGTGAACCGGGGCCAGCCGTAGTTCCGGCCCGGCAGGATCTCGTTGAGTTCGTCTCCGCCCTGGGGACCATGTTCCGACGCAACGATCCGGCCGGAGCGCGGGTCCATGGCCAGGCCAAGGGGATCGCGATGCCCATAGGTCCAGATTTCCGGTCGCGCGCCTTTTGTTTCAACAAAAGGATTGTCGGTCGGGATCGCACCGTCCCGCGCTATCCGCAAAATCTTTCCGTAAATATTGTCGGTCCGCTGGGCCGAATCGGTGTCCCCAATGCTCAACGCGCCAACCGACACGAACAGATCATCATTCTGGCCAAACAGGATGCGAGAGCCTCCGGTTCCGACCACCACCTCCCCTACGAGCAGGTCTGTCAATTTGGTCAGGCGCTGTCCGTGCAGTTCCCCCCGCGCCAATATCGTCGCCGACGTAATCCGTTGCGCCTCCGGATCAAAGCCGATCGGTTTGTTGTAGGTGAAAAAAATCTGCTTATTGGTCGCAAAGTCCGGATCGAGTGCGACCGCCTGAATGCCCAGCACATCGTCCGGATGGAGGTGCGGCGCATCGGCATAGGCAGGTACATTTGCGATCGGCTGGGCGATCAGCTGGGGATCGGAGCTGGTAGCACCCCGCAACAGGCGAAGGCGCGCGCCCCGCTCGACTACCAAGGCATCGCCGTCAGGAAGGAAAGTCAGGCTATAGGCATGCGAAAGGCCGCGTGCGATGATCTCAACCTTGACCTTGGCTTCTTCTGCAGAGGAAAAAATGAAGGGGCCCGGACCCGGCAGTTCGGAAGGCAAGCCGACTTCTTTCACATCAGAGGAATATGCCGGGGATGCCGGGACCGACGTCAGTGCGGCGGCCAAGCCCAGAGCGGCGCCGCGAAACGTCAGGCGCCCCCAATATTCTTCCAAAATCTTTCCCAACGCCTTCTCCCCTGTTGCTGCAAGACTGCTCTTCGTTCGGCTCAGACTAGTCGACGCACAGAACGAACGGTAATTGCAGAACAGGCCAGTTCAATGCCATCTTGGGTCAGATGGCCTGAACTGGCCTGCCTCGGTCGTGATGCCCCGGGTCGGGCACCACGAACATGCTGCGCGGCTAGCCGATCAGCGTTTCGACCGGGACATATTCATAGCCCAGATCTTGCGCGACCGCCTCGTAGGTCACCTGGCCTTCATGGACGTTCAGGCCGGCAGCCAGATGGGGATTGGCTTTCAGGGCTGCCTTCCAACCCAGATTGGCGATACGCAATGCGTGCGGCAGGGTAACGTTGTTCAGCGCATAGGTGCTGGTGCGAGCAACTGCACCCGGCATGTTGGCGACACAATAATGGACGATGCCATCGACGACATAGGTCGGGTCAGCGTGCGTGGTTGCGTGCGCCGTTTCGAAACAGCCGCCCTGATCGATCGCCACGTCAACCAGAACCGCTCCGGGCTGCATTGTGGAAAGCATGTCGCGAGTCACCAATTTTGGTGCCGCAGCACCGGGAACCAGCACTGCGCCGATAACCAGATCAGCTTGCGCCACCTCGGCAGCCAGAGCGGCACGGCCGGAAAACAGGGTGCGTGCACGGCCTTCAAAATGGCTGTCGAGCCGTTCAAGCACGGCCGGATCGCGGTCCAGAATGGTAACATTTGCGCCCAGACCAACCGCCATTTGCGCAGCATTGAAGCCCACGACACCGCCGCCGATAACGACGACCTTGGCTGGCAGCACGCCCGGGACACCGCCCAGCAGCACGCCACGACCGCCATGGGCCTTTTCCAGCGCCGCGGCGCCAGCCTGGATCGACATACGGCCGGCGACCTGGCTCATTGGCTTGAGCAACGGCAAGGAATTATCCACGCCGGTCACGGTTTCATAGGCAATCGCGGTTACCCCGGATTTGATCAGATCGGCGGTCTGTTCGGCATCGGGTGCCAGGTGCAGATAGGTGTACAATATCTGTCCCTTGCGCAACTGCGCGCGTTCAACGGGTTGTGGTTCCTTGACTTTAACCACCATTTCACATTCGGCGAAAATTTCGGAGGCAGTCGCCTTTATCGCGGCACCAGCAGCGATATACTCTTCGTCATCGGCACCAATACCTTCGCCAGCACCGGTCTCGACCCAGACTTCATGCCCGTTGGCGGTCAGTTCGTGGACGCTTTCTGGCGTCAAGCCGACGCGATATTCATGATTCTTGATTTCCTTGACTGTACCAACACGCATTGAAAACTCTCCTTTAGAATTGATTGAGAGATATATAGAGCGTTTGGCGTGGAGTTTCTTACCAAAGCAGTAGTCATTTCGGCAGAAAATGGTAATATATCCCACCGTAACAAGCTTGAATGGGATATATTATATGGACCAGATCGACAAATCCCTGCTTTTTGCCCTTCAGGACGACTCGGCGCGATCCATCGCGGAACTGGCCGAGTTTGTCGGTGCTTCCACGTCGGCTTGCCATCGCCGGATCAAGTCGCTGGAATCGGCTGGCCTGATCCTTCGCTACTCTGCCGTGCTCGACCCGCAAAAACTGGGGCTCAATCTTCAAGCGTTCGTCGAAATCACGCTGACCAGCCAAAGCCGCGAAGCGATGGACTGTTTCGAGCAGGCGGTGGGCGAGTTCAGCGACATTCTGGAATGCCATCTGATGTCGGGGAATGCAGATTATATTCTGCGGATTGCAGCAAACGATCTGGAACAGTTCGACCGAATTCATCGCGATTGCCTGTCCCGATTGCCAGGAGTCAGCGCAATGCGATCCAGCTTCGCCATCCGCACAATCAAGAGCTGGAGCGGATATCCTGCCGACTGACGAAAGCAGTATAGGAAACCACGCTATTCCGCTCTGCAAAAAAAGAACTCCGGTGCCGCTAATGCAGCACCGGAGCGGAGAGTTGCACGAAGTCCCAAGAGAACGAACTTCGCTGGATATTCTACCTCAGACTATTTTCGAAGTGTAACCGTGACGCCAACAGTGCGTGGGCGGAACGTACCTGCACGATAGAATGTTGAATCTGGAGTTTCGTGGAACAGGGCCAACAATGGTTGAGCATTGGTGACGTTGTTCATAAACAGACTGACATCCATACTGGTATCGTACGAAAGATTGAACTTGCCTCCGATCCGCAAGTCCAACTGCGAAGTGGCAGGTGGTCGGGGCAAGGTAGGATCTACCAGAGGCGAATTGACATCGACAGGCTCCTTGATCCGGCTGCTGTAACTGAAATCTGCCCGACCATAGAGCTCCGCGTCACCCACCGGTTGGACATATTCGCCATTCAGCTGGATAGTCCAAGGTGCGACACCAGGGAAGGGTTCACCTGACTTGCGGATCACAGTATTGCCTGGCCCCGGGATGGCGGAAGTATATCGGGCGTTGACATAGGATGCTGAGGCGCCAAGCGTCAGACCGACAATCGGCCGGATCGAAAGCGCCAGATCCACACCATCGATCTTTGCCGTGCCAAGGTTGAGCGATGTCTGGATCGTACACTGGGGCAGAGCAATCAAGGTCTGAACATTCTTCCAGTCTACTCGATAGGCCGACAAGTCAACGGCCAGCTTGCCACCAAAAAGCCGGTTTTTGCTGCCTACTTCATAGCTCCAGATAGAATCCGGATTGACTGTCAGCGTGGCGAAGGGGTCGAAGCCGATGGCGGCCGCATCATCGATACAATTGGCACCGACCGGTGAAGAAATGCCCGGTCCGCGAACCCCTTTGCTGGCACTTGCATAGAACAGGTTGTTCTGATCAGCCTGGAATGAGACACCAAGTTTCGGGGTGAAGGTCTTGCTGGTTGTTTTGGCAGTATCCGTCTGACCGTCTGTGGACAGTACCGGACCAGCACCGAAGCCGGTGAAATCAAATTTTGCAATTGTGTAGCGCAATCCGGCCGTCAATTTCAGGCGGTCGACAATCTCGTAATCCGCTTGACCATAAGCTGCATATTGCTTGTCCCGATTTTCATTACGCTGAAACACCGAGAAGAGACCCTGGTATAGTTCGGTTCCGAAGAACGATTCGGTCAAACTCGCAAAGGGCGGCTCGCCGAACGCATCCTGCCCGAGATTAATGACATCGAGCAGACGGTCATCGCTGGCTGCGTACTGGTCTCGCACATATGACTTCTGGTAGAACAAGCCGACAATCCAGTTGAAGCGATCGGACTGGTTATTGTCCTGTAAACGCAGTTCCTGCGTGAACGCGGTCTGCTTTGTCAGGTTAAGTGTACTCGGCGCATAATTTTCGAATCCAGCCGGAAACGGACCTTCCGTGAAGCCACCGGAAAAGACGTAGCTAAGCGACGTGTCGTCGTTGGTGGTTTGGGTGGTACGATGGAAATAAGACGTATCAGAAATCAATGTAACTGCACCGAGGTCAAGTTCTGCCTTGAGCGCAGGTAAATAGAGCTTGTCTTCGCGCGGCTCCCCCCTTTGGTTCAAGCTAAGGCGCAAATCACCCGACTGACGGTCTGAAGTCGCCAATTCGAACCTTGCTCCGTCGTTGATTTTGAGATCCTGATGGTAGATCGATGGAGTCACCGTCAGCATATCACCCAAGCGGAAGCCCAAGGCCAGCCTTGCGGAAAAACTGTCCTGGCTGTTGCTGTCCTTCCGGACCAGCTGCTTGGTATAGGGATCAAGCCGGTCGATATAGCCGCCATCGCGCCTTAGCCAGGCACTGGCCCGAAAAGCGATCTTGTCTTGTACAATCGGCGCGCCCACGGCGACACCGCCCTCGAAGCTCGCAGCGCCATGCTTGGTGGTCGCCAGTTCGGTACGCCCATAGACGCTCAAGTCATCATAATTGGGCTTGGGCATGATAAAGCGGATTGCGCCGCCGACCGAGCCGCTGCCGAACAGGGTACCCTGCGGTCCGCGCAACACTTCTACGCGTTCGAGGTCAAACACCTGCGGATAGATGTTGCCCAGCGAAGGGCTGACGCCAACACGGGTCTGTACCGGCGTGTCATCGATGTAAACGCCCGTGGTGGGAATTCCGGATTGGGAATCGACGCCGCGGATTGAAATCGTGGTCTGGCCGGTGCCGTACACCGTCGCGCTTTGTCCAAATGTGATGCCCGGCGTTATCGAAGCAAGGTCGGCAATGGAACGGACACCCTGGATATCCAGTTCTTCCTGCCCCTTGGCTACGATGCTTGCCGGAGTACGGCTGAGGACCGTAGATTTGCGGGTTGCTGTGACAACGATTTCACCGGGGAATGCTGTTTCGCTATTGGAATCTTGAGCGGCCTCACCTTGGGCATCCTGTCCATATGCGGGCATGGCCATGGAGAGCGGAATAACCGCGCTCGACAGCATAAAGGCTTTCATAAACAGCGTACGACTGCTGGTTTGGTTCCCGTTCAAAATATATCTCCCTTACTATTTAGCATCAAAAATGCCGTCAGTTTTCATTTTTCAAGACATTCAAAAGCGATGCGCCACC
>CAWUKF010000087.1:0-9118 GCA_963922745.1 uncultured Sphingomonadales bacterium | reverse complement strand
TGATGCTCGACCGGTTTCATGCATCGGAAAACGGGCAGCTATTGTCCGGCGCAGCGGCCTTCGCGGCGATGTGGCGCGCCATCCCTATGTTGCGGCCGATTGGCTTGCTTGCTCGCGTTCCCGGTGTGCTGGCGGTCCTTGAGGCGCTATATCGACAGTTCCTCAAGGTCCGCCCCCACATCCGGAAGCGATTGAAACCGATAGACTAGATCAGGAGTTCGCGGCGAGAGATTCCATCATCAGTTGCTGGTCCTTGCGGGTCGGATTGCCGCGCAGGCACAGCCCGCCGTTGACCTGCAGATTCTCTCCGGTCATAAAACATTCATCGCTGGCAAGGAAGACGGCAGCAGCCGCGATATCCTCGCTGGTGCCGATCCGGCCAAGCGGATAGCGGGCCTCGAAGGATTCGACCAGTCCAGGCACCTGATCGACGCCAGCGGTCATCGGCGTGCGGGTAAGACCCGGAGAAATGCTGTTGGCACGGATGCCTCGTTCACCGAATTCGTGGGCAACGCAGCGGATAATATGATCGGTCGCCGCCTTGGTGCCCATATAGGCAGCATGATCGTTGAGCATGATCGTCGCGGTCGCCGAACTGATCTGGATGATTGATCCGCCTTCGCCCATCACCTTGATCATTTCCTGGTAGAACTGGAACGGCCCGACCAGCTGCAGCGCCGACATCATTTCCAGTTCTTCCCTGGTATTTTCCAGGAAGGGCTTGAGGAAGCCGATACCGGTCGCATTGATCGCGATATCAACGCCGCCCATCTTGCTTTTCGCTGCTTCCGCCAGCGCCTTGACATCCGCTTCGCTGGTCAGGTCGCAAATCGCATAATGACCGCCGATTTCCTCGGCAAAGCGCTTCAGCTCGTCTTCCTTGCGGCCCGCAACCAGCACGTCGGCGCCTTCGTCGTGCATGCGCTGGGCAATCACCTGCCCCATATTGCCTTGCCCCGCGGCTCCCAGAATGACCGCTCTTTTTCCGTCCAGACGTCCCATCGATTTGCTCCTCAGCCTTGTTAAAGTTTATCGTGGCATATTAGACCGTCCCCGACCGCCTGCTACTCTCATTATGGGTATCCACGCAGCGATGAGCTTGGCAAAAAAAGGGCCGGAAATAGCGTGCGCTATCCCGGCCCAGATTGATCAACGGGAGAGGATGATCAGAACTTGAAGCTTGCTTCCACAAATACCTGACGGCCACGGTTCTGGGTGACGACAAGATCATCGCCAACGCCGGGCTGCAGGAATGGACGGCCGCTGCTGGTGTTGACCCAGATCTCGTCGGTCAGATTGACGCCGACCAGCGACAATTTCCATTTGCCATCAGGATCGCCAACCGAAACCGAACCGTCGAACGAGAAATAGCTGTCCTGCCGGAAATCGGTCAACGAATCTTCGTTGGTGAAGTAGGATCCGCTATATTGCACGTTGCCATTCAGGCCGAGTTCCAGTGCGTTACCCATGGGAATAGACCAGTCGAAGGCTGCATTTCCGGCAAATTTTGGAGCACGAGCTGCCTGCCGGCCATTGAGATCCTGGCCGGAAGTCGTGACGAACGGCGCCGAAAATTCGGCATCCGTATAGGCGAGCGAACCGGAAAGGTTGAGGCCCTCGACCGGCGTCCGCCATGCCCATTCCATGTCAACGCCCTGACTGGTCAGCTGGCTGGCATTGAAGGTCAGAAACTGGACCGTGGCGGCATTGAACGTCTGCACCTGAAGGTCATCGAATACATAATAGAAGACCGATGTATTCACGGTGAGCGTACGGTCGGCAAATTGCGCCTTAACGCCGGCTTCGCCCCCGATACCGGTTTCGGATTTGAATTTCAACGCATCGGCCACCGCCTGCCGCACCGCCGGATTGGGGTCGTTGAAGCCAAGCAGGCTGTTCGATGGCAAGGCGCTGTTGTCGATGCCACCGGACTTGAAGCCGGTCTTGAAGGCGGCATAGAGGTTCACATCCGGCGTTGCCTGATATTTGATCGAAACTTCAGGCGAAAAGTTGGAGTCCTTGAAGGTGATCGGTCCCGAGAAAAATCCACTGTCGATGAACGCCGGTGTCGCTGAAAGGAAACTGTGCACATAGGGAACACTGATCCTCGACACCTTCTTTTCGTCGGTCCAGCGCAGGCCGCCCGACAGTTCAAGCTGATCGGTCAGCTCCAGGGTTGCGCTGGCGAAAAACGAGAGCGCTTCGGTCTTGGTATTCTGCTTCTTATACCAGTCATAGGTAAAGCCGGTCACTGGATCCGGTGCGACAAAGGAGATATTCACGCCCTGTTGCGAGGTGTTGAAATCGATGTCGCGGGTTTCGTAAAAGGCACCGATCATGAAGTTGAACATGCCGTCGAAATCGCTGGTCACGCGCAATTCCTGGCTAAATTGTTCGGTTTTGTTTACCGGATCGCTGCAGCCCGAATTGCCCGGCGCGCCGTTTGCGAACTGACCGACATAGGCGTAACAATCAGTGTCGATGGCATCAAGGCTGAGATAGCCCGAGACCGATGACAGGGTCAACATATCAGACAGCTCAAGGTCCCATTTCAGCCGGCCAAAGAAGATTTCCGTCTCGCCGAAGGGAACGCCGTTTTCAAATCGCGGATCTCCGCCCGATCCTGTCGGAACGTTGCTCACCAGAGCTTTCGCCCCGTCCGACGTATGGTAGAGACCGTCCCTGTCGTTACAATCCGCGTTGGAAGGAATGACCACTGCGCCGCTCAGCAAATAGACAGGGTCTGCAACCCCGTTTGCACCACAGTTGATATCGGTATGACCGATAGCACCGTCATTCTTGTTCTTGATATAGTTGAGCTTTAAATTGGCATTGAAATTGTCCGCGGGATCCCACTGAAGCGTCACGCGGCTGACAAAGCTGCTGATACCGCGGGAATCGCGAACCGTTCCGTCAGGATTGAATGCCGGTGTGCCCGGCGCCAGCTTCACATAATCCTCGATGTCCTGATACTGGGCTGCGACGCGGATACCAAGCGTATCGCTGATCGGACCGGAAATATGGCCGCCGATCGTATAGCCCTTTTCCTCAAACTCGTAGGAGGCTTTGCCGGCTACTTCCCAGTCCCGTGTCGGATTGGCCGAACGGATGGCGAAAACCCCGGCTGAAGCACTTTTTCCGAAGAACAGGGACTGCGGCCCTTTCAGGACATCGATCTGCTGTACATCGAAAAAGCCCGCCTGGACCATCCGCATCGTGCTGACCTGAACACCGTCAAAATCAAAGGCGACTGCAGAGTCGAAAGCAGCCGAAATATTTGAAGACCCTACGCCGCGCAAGCTGATCTGGCCGCCGGAACCGGAACCGCCAACCTGCACATTCAGCGCAGGAACGCGGCTGACCACATCGGCAATTTCATTGACCTGGAATTTCTCCAGCGTGTCGCCGCCGATGGCGGTGACGGTGACCGGCACTTCCTGCAAGGTCTCTGTCTGCTTGCGGGCGACGACCGTGATTACATTGGCTTCATCCACTTCGTCGACAGCATCCTGGGCATGGGCCGTGGTCGCTATGCCCGATACCGCCAGACTCGCTGCCGTGCCCATCAGCAATCCGCGGAAGGATTTGCGTGGGAATAGGTTCTCAAGACGCGACGATCGTGTAGTCATCATTTTCTCCAAAAAAATACCTCAGTTTTCAACCTGAGGTACATCCACATTGCACGGCGTTTCCCGCCGCTTTCACGGCACGGCGACTAACAGGTTGGCAAAGGCCTGCCACTGTCACTTTCGCTATTCAAGGCATGGAGCGGGCACAAAAAAGGGCCGGAATCAGCTTGCGCTGGTCCCGGCCCTTTTCGATCAAAGGGAGGTTGATCAGAACTTGAAGGCAGCTTCCACGAACACCTGGCGACCGCGGTTCTGGGTGACTATAAGATCGTCGCCGACACCCGGTTGCAGGAACGGACGACCGCCACTGGTGTTGATCCAGAGCTTGTCAGTCAGGTTGACCCCGATCAGCGACAATTTCCATTTGCCATCCGGATCACCGACCGAAATTGCGCCATCCACAGAAACATAACTGTCCTGCTTGAGATCAGTCAGCGAATCCTCATTGGTGAAATAGGAGCCGCTATATTGGAGATTGCCATTCAGCCCCAGTTCGATCGCGTCGCCCATCGGGATCGACCAGTCAAAGGCTGCATTGGCGGCAAATTTCGGAGCCCGAGCGGCCGCCCGGCCTTCCAGGTCCTCGCCTGATGTCGTGACGAACGGCGCGGTGAACTTGGCGTCCGTATAGGCGAGCGAACCGGAGAGATTCAGTCCCTCGACCGGCGTCCGCCATCCCCATTCCACATCAACTCCCTTGCTGGTCAGCTGGCTGGCATTGAAGGTCTGGAACTGGATAGTCGCCGCATCGAAATTCTGTACCTGCAGGTCATCGAAAACATAATAGAACAGCGACGTATTCAATGTGACCGTCCGATCAGCAAACTGGGCCTTGACCCCCACTTCGCCACCCAGGCCGGTTTCGGATTTGAACTTCAGCGCGTCGGCAACCGCCTGGCGAACGGCGGGGTCTGGATCGTTGAAGCCGAGCAGGCTGTTCGACGGCAGGGCGCTGTTGTCGATACCGCCTGATTTGAAACCGGTCTTGAAGGCACCGTAGACATTCACGTCCGGCGTGACCTGATATTTGATCGAGACTTCCGGCGAGAAATTCGAATCCTTGAAGGTGATCGGTCCCGAGAAGAAACCACTGCTGATGAACGCCGGAGTCGCGGACAAGAACGTGTGGACATAGGGAACACTGATCCGGGACACCTTCTTCTCATCGGTCCAGCGGAGACCGCCCGACAGTTCGAGCTGTTCAGTCAGATCGAGCGTCGCACTGGCGAAAAAGGACAGCGCTTCGGTCTTGGTATTCTGTTTCTTGTACCAATCATATGTGTTTCCCGTGACCGGATCGGGTCCGACAAACGAAATGTTCACGCCCTGTTGCGAGGTATTGAAGTCAATGTCGCGATCTTCGTAAAATGCGCCGACCATGAAGTTGAACATGCCGTCGAAATCGCTGGCAACGCGCAGTTCCTGCGAAAATTGCTCGGTCTTGTTCCGCGGATCGCTGCAACCGGAATTTGCCGGCAAGGTCGGAGAAAATTGTCCGACATAGGCGTAGCAGTCGGTATCGACAGCATCGAGGCTCATATAGCCGGAGACCGAGGACAGGGTCAGCGTATCGGAGAGATCCAGATCCCACCGCAACCGCCCGAGGAAAATGTCGGTCTCGCCATAAGGGATGCCATTCTGGAACCGGGGCTTTCCTGCCGAACCTTCAGGTACCTGGGACGTCAGAGCCGGGGCTCCGTCCGAGGTGTGGTAGAGACCGTCGCGGTCGTTACAATCGGCGTTGGAAGGAATGACCAGACCGCCGCTGAGCAGAAATACTGGATCGGCGACGCCATTTGGTCCGCAATTGATGTCGGAATGCGCGATGGCACCGTCATTCTTGTTCTTGACGTAGTTAAGCTTGAGATTGGCGCTAAAATTGTCGGATGGATCCCACTGGAAGGTCACCCGGCCAATGAAATTCTTGAATCCCTTAGACGTGCGGACGGTGCCATCCGGGTTGAAAGCCGCCGTTCCCGGTGCCAGCTTCACATAGTCTTCAATATCCTGATATTGCGCAGCGACACGGACACCGAGGGTGTCGCTGATCGGCCCCGAGATATGGCCGCCGATCGTATAGCCCTTTTCTTCAAATTCGTAGGATGCCTTGCCAGCCACTTCCCATTCCTGGGTAGGATTGGCGGAACGGATGGAGATTACGCCGGCCGAGGCACTCTTACCAAAGAAGAGCGATTGAGGCCCTTTCAGGACATCGATCTGCTGAACATCGAAAAAGCCCGCCTGGACCATCCGCATCGTGCTCACCTGGATACCATCGAAATCAAACGCAACCGCAGAGTCAAACGAGGCTGAAATATTGGACGAGCCGACGCCGCGCAGGCTGATCTGGCCACCCGAGCCGGAGCCGCCGACCTGGACGTTGAGAGCTGGCACCCGGCTCACGACATCGGCAATTTCGTTGACCTGGTATTTCTCCAGCGTGTCTCCACCGATGGCGGTGACCGTGACCGGCACTTCCTGCAATGTTTCTGTCTGTTTGCGGGCAATAACGGTGATCACGTTGGCTTCATCCACCTCCTCGGCTTCCTGCGCCGTGGCTGGCGTGGCAAATGCCGTAAACGCCATCGCGGCAACGGAACCCAGCAAGAGGGATCTCGCGGCCTTATTTTTTTGGTCGGACTGGTTGCGTGAAGGATATATGATCATTGCTCTCTCCCAATTTCGCCCGGCCGGTCTAGCCAAAGCTAAAACACTAAATTTCTGCGGTTTTCCCCGCCTTGTTATCGGGATATCTTAAGCGCGAGTTTCTGCCGGCTCTGCTAGCCAATTTGATAGCAAATATGAAAAACTGTGTTTTTCGCGCAACATTTGTTCATGGTCTGGAGACAATCTTCAGTCGCGCTAGTCATATTAGGAATTGCGCGAACGCGGGGCAGACGCCTTATGGCGCCATAACAAGAGGCAAAGGGAGACATGCAGATGAGCCGCCTAAAGGGGAAAATTGCCATCGTGACCGGAGCGGGTTCCGGACTGGGAAAAGCGATCAGCGAGAGCTTTGCTGCAGAGGGCGCACGGGTTGTGCTGACCGACATTGATCTGGATGCCGTTACAAAGGTCGCCAATGCGATCGGCACCAGTGCCATCGCCCTGTATCAGGATGCCGCCGATGAGCAACGCTGGGACGCCATTATGGAGGCAACAGCCGACGCCTTTGGTACGCCCCATATCCTGGTCAACAATGCCGGCCTGGTCCTTCCCGGCACGATCGAGGATTGCTCACTGGACCAGTTCCGAAAGCAGAATTCGGTAATGCTCGAGGGCGTGTTTCTGGGCTGCCGGGCGGCGGTCAAGACCATGAAATCGGCCGACCAGCCGTGCTCGATCATCAACCTCAGTTCAATGGCGGCCTTGCAGGGCTATTCCCCGTTCGTCGCCTATAGCGCCGCCAAGGGTGGCGTGCGCTCGATGACCAAGTCGGTGGCGCTGCATTGCAAGGAGCAGAATTATCCGATCCGCTGCAACAGCCTGCACCCCGCCGGTATCGACACCCCGATGGTGCGGCAGGAATCGGTTGGTGCCAGCGGCGATCCGACGCCCGAAACCGGCATGATCCCGCTGGGCGGTCTCGGCCATCCCGGTGACGTCGCGGCGCTGTGCGTCTATCTGGCGAGCGATGAATCGCGCTTCATGACCGCCGGCGAATATCCGGTCGACAACGGCGCGCTCTACAAGCCTGCCTGAGTTCAGGCGGCGCTGCCACCCATGGCGGCGGCCATCTGGTTCTGGAACTCGGCGAGATCGAAATAGTCGCGCCATTTGGCGATTTTGCCATCGCGCAGTTCAAAGGTGCCCATCACGCGGATCGCGATCCACTGCCCGTTGACCCGGAACTTGTCGGTGCGCTCGGTCAGCACGGTGTCGCCTTCGGCCACGATATGATGGACGATCCATTCCGCGCCGTCGGACCCCATGCCCGAGCCCTCGAAGAAAGCCCTGACCGCATCAATACCGACGCAGGGTTCCATCGGGATATTGTGATAGAAGATATCGTCCGCCATGGCCGCGTAAATCGCGTCATAATCCAGCCGGTTCCAGGCGGCTATAAAGTTTAGAACCTGTTGCTTGCTGCCTGACATCTTAATCCTCTTCTTCTATTCCTCTGGCGAGACATCCAGAATCATCTTGCCCTGATTGGCACCGGAGAACAGCTTCATGAAGGCAGCGTAGCTGTTTTCGATGCCGCGATCGATATCCTCATCATGCCGGAGCTTGCCCTCGGCCAGCCATTTGCCCATTTCGGCAATGCCTTCGCCGAAGCGGGGCGGATAGTCGCGGACCAGGAAGCCCTTGATCGTGGCCTGCCGCGAGATCAGGTACCAGAGATTGCGGATGCCGACCGGCTCCGGACTGTTATATTCGCTGATCAGTCCGCACAATACGACCCGACCATGTTCATTGATCGCGGTGATCCCGGCGTCGAGAATCTCGCCGCCGACATTTTCCCAGATAATGTCGACCCCATCGGGGGCGGCCTCTGCGATTGCCTTTTCCAGATCAGCCTGACTCTTGCCGCGATAATCAATCGCAGCATCAAAACCATAATCATCGACCAGGCGCGCGCATTTGTCAGCGCCGCCAGCAATGCCGACAACCCGGCAGCCCTTGATCTTGCCAATCTGACCAACCAGCGAACCGACTGCGCCGGCGGCTCCGGTGACCAGCAGGGTTTCACCTGCCTTCGGCTTGGCATCGTCGATCATGCCGAAATAGGCGGTCATCCCGACCGCACCGAGGACCGAGAGGAAATTGGTGGGAGAAGGCACCAGCGAAGCATCGACGGGAGAAGTAAAACCACCCGCTTGCACAACGGAATATTCTTCCATCGCACCAAGACCGACAACCCATTGTCCGACCGGAAAGTCGGGGTTCTTTGACTCGGCAACTCTACCGACCGTGCTGGCGGTAACCGCCGCACCAAGAGCAATCGGCGGCATATAGCTTTCCGCATCGCTCATCCAGCCCCGCTGCGCGGGGTCCAGCGAGATATAGTGATTGCGGACCAGAAATGCGCCATCTGCGAGCTCCGGCACGTCCTCTTCGACCAGCGCAAAATCGCTTTCTTTTGGTTCGCCCACCGGGCGACTGACGAGCGTGAATTTGCGATTCGTGGTCATGGATTATCCTTCGTTCGCGATTTTGTGGGATTTCTTGATCTTCTTGGCCAGCGACCATTTATGCACTTCGGTCGGGCCATCATAGACCCGGAACGCGCGCACTTCGCGGAACACCTGCTCGACCACGGTATCGCGGCTGAGGCCGGTGCCGCCCATCACCTGGACGCAATTGTCGGCGATCCGGAACAATGCTTCCGACACCGCGACCTTGGCCATCGAACTTTCGGTGGTGCCGAGTTCGCCGGTATCGAGGACCTTTGCGCACCAGTCGATCATCAGCTCCGCCTGCTTGAGATCGATCTGGTTCTGCGCCAGCATGAAGCCGACGCCTTCGTGATCGATCAGCGGCTTGCC
>CAWUKF010000086.1:0-9143 GCA_963922745.1 uncultured Sphingomonadales bacterium | reverse complement strand
AACCGAAGAGTTGTCCAATCGGAACAACAATCGGACAGGCCGTTTTGTCAAACAACATGAAACTGGCTGAAATACGTCAATGGTGCCCAGAAGAGGACTCGAACCTCCACATCCTTGCGAATACTAGCACCTGAAGCTAGCGCGTCTACCAATTCCGCCATCTGGGCCCATGCAGGCGGCAACCGTGTCGATGCCTCCTGATAGAGGCGGGCGATTAGCGCCTTGGTGGCTTGGCTGTCAATGATTCATATCGACAAAGCGACATCATCTGCAAATGGCCGCTCCGACGGAACCGTCGGGCGTTGCGCCCTGTCTGGAAAAATGCTTTGCTGGCGGCGGAATCCGCTGTTGCTTCACCCGCCGCACTGGGGCAGAGGCAAAGCGGAAAACCAAGTACGGGTGGAACAGGAACATGGATCTCGACGGACGACTGATTTGCATATTCGGCGGCGGCGGCTTTGTCGGCCGCTATATCGCGCAGGCCCTGCTGGAACGCGGCGCGCGACTGCGCATCGCCGAGCGCAACATCAGCAACGCCATGCATATCAAGCCGCTCGGCAATCTCGGCCAGACGCAATTTGTCAGCGCCGACATCACCAAGCCGGACAGCGTCGCCCGCGCGGTGCGCGGCAGCGATGCGGTGATCAATCTAGTCGGCGTGCTGAAGGGCGATTTCGAGCGGATTCATGTTGAGGGTGCGCGCAATGTTGCCCAGGCGGCGGCCGCTGCCGGCTGCCACTCGCTGCTGCATCTGTCGGCGATCGGCGCGGACAGCGAATCGCCATCGCGCTACGGCCGCAGCAAGGCCGATGGAGAGAAAGCGGTGCGGACCGCTTTCCCCGACGCGATCATCCTGCGGCCGTCGATCATTTTCGGCCGGGAAGACCAGTTCATCAACCGCTTCGCCGCGATGATCGCGATGCTGCCGGTGGTGCCGGTGATCGGGAGCAAGACCAAATTCCAGCCGATATTCGCCGGCGACGTCGCCGATGTCGCGGCCGCGGCGCTCGGCCAGCCCGAACGCCATGCCGGGCAGACGTTCGAACTGGGTGGGCCGGAAATTCTCAGCATGGGTGAGATCAATCGGCGGATCGCGCAAATGACCGGGCGCAAACCGACCTTTATCGATGTTCCTGATGTCGTGGCCGGCCTGATGGCCAGCGTGCTTGGGCCGTTGCCCGGGGCACCGATCACCGCCGACCAGTATCGGATGCTGCAGAAAGACAATGTCGTGTCGCCCGACGCCAGCGGCATCGACGCCTTTGGCGTGGTGCCGACACCAATTGCCGCGGTCGCGCCGGGCTGGATGGAGAAATATACGCCGCATGGCCGCTTCGGGGCGAGCGTCAAGGCGGGGTAGAAACCGAGCGCCGGCGGCGACCGGAGCAGGACTAGAAAAAGGCGAGCAGGGCGATGCCCATTGCAACGCGGTAGATCACGAAGACCATCATCGACGCCTTGCGCAAAAATTGCATCAGGAAGGTCATCGTCGCCAGCGCCGCGAGGAAGGTCATCACACCGGTGATCAACGCTTCGTGGAGCAGTTCGCTGCTGGCCCCCATCAGATCGGGGATGATCAGGATGCCGGCGCCGGCGACAGCGGGTATCGACAGCAGGAATGAAAAGCGCGCCGCCTCTACCCGGGTGTAGCCAAGAAAACGGGCTGCGGTCATGGTCACGCCGGAACGGCTGGTGCCGGGGATCAGCGCCATGGCCTGAGCAAGGCCGACAATGATACCGTCTTTCAGCGTCAGGTCCTCGAAGGATTTGACCTGCCGTCCGAACCGGTCGGCAATGCCAAGCAGGATGCCGTAGACGATCAGATTGACCGCAACCAATGTGGTGCTGCGGAAGCCGTCGAGATAGCCGCCGGTCTTCAGGAACAGGCCGAAGATGACCGCGGGAATTGTGCCGATGATGATCCACCAGAACAGCCGCCGCTCGGCCGGTGCCTGGCCGATCCCGATGGTGGCGAGGCCGCCGCGGCCCAGCGACCAGACGTCCTTGAAAAAATAGGTGACGATCGCGAGCAGCGAACCGACATGCACGGCGATGTCGATCATTGGCCCCTGGTCGGCATAGCCGGTAAATACCGGCAGCAGGATCAGATGGCCCGACGAGGATATCGGCAGAAATTCGGTAACACCCTGCACGATGGCCAGGAGCAGCATTTGGATGAAGGTCATGGACGGTCCGTCTGTTGGTTTGCCGGGCAATAGCGATTCGCGAGGCAATTGTCGTGAAAAAATTATAGGACCGATATGGATCCATTATTACATTTTCCAACATCCAAAAGAAGCTGTGAGACACTTCCTCACTGTTAATATGTCATATATGCTGTCCTATATTCCAATTTATGCGTGACTTTTGGCCTCTGCTAATCTATTTACACCGGACTGTTCGCGCAGGCGGGCGGTCGGTGACAATCATTCATTGCAGGAAACGAGCATCTGGCATGGCAAAAGGCCCGGACAAACTGGACATGTTGAAATTTGTCGATCTGGGACAAGCCTATCCGGAAAAGCGAGCCCCTGCGCTGCGCGCCGAGGATTTTCAGGAAATCGCCGACAAATACGCACCGGCCAAGGCGGCCGAGCAATCCGCCCGCTGCTCGCAATGCGGCGTGCCTTATTGTTCGGTCCACTGCCCGCTGCACAATCATATTCCCGACTGGCTGCGGCTGACCGCCGAGGGCCGGCTGCGCGAAGCCTATGAAATGTCCAACCTGACCTCGACCATGCCGGAAATCTGTGGCCGCATCTGTCCCCAGGACCGGTTGTGCGAAGGCAATTGCGTGATCGAATTTTCCGGCCATGGCGCGGTCACCATCGGTTCGGTGGAAAAATATATTACCGATACCGCCTGGGAAGAGGGCTGGGTAGAACCGTTGCAGCCGGGGCGGTCGCAGGGCCAGTCGGTCGGTATCATCGGCGCCGGCCCGGCCGGACTGACCGCGGCAGAATATCTGCGGGTCGCCGGCTATGAGGTGCATGTCTATGACCGGCACGACCGCGCCGGCGGCCTGCTGACCTACGGCATCCCCGGCTTCAAGCTCGAAAAGCAGGTGATCATGCGGCGCGTCCAGCGACTGAAGGATGGCGGCATCCACTTCCACGAGAATTTCGAAGTCGGCAAGGACGCCACCCTCGAAGACCTGCGCGTCAAACATGATGCACTGCTGATCGCCACCGGCGTCTATCAGGCCCGCGCGATCCAGATGCCGGGCGTCGGTGCGCCGGGGGTCGAGGAAGCACTGGATTTCCTGATCGCCTCCAACCGCAAGAGCTTTGGCGATGATGTCCCTGATTTCGACAATGGCCGGTTCAACGCCAGCGGCAAGAATGTCGTGGTGATCGGCGGTGGCGACACCGCGATGGATTGCGTCCGCACCTCGATCCGGCAGGGCGCCAAATCGGTAAAATGTCTCTACCGTCGCGACCGGGCCAATATGCCCGGCTCGCAGAATGAAGTGCGCAATGCCGAGGAAGAAGGCGTGGAGTTCGTCTGGCTCTCTGCTCCGAAAGCGGTCGAAGGCGTCGACCATGTGTCAGCGGTCCGGGCAACCCGCATGCGCCTGGGCGCGCCCGACGCCAGCGGTCGCCGCTCGCCGGAAGTGGAGCCGGACAGCGATTTCACGCTCGAGGCCGATCTGGTGATCAAGGCGCTCGGCTTTGATGCCGAGGACCTGCCCGGCCTGTTCGGCTCCCCCGATCTGGCGGTCACCCGCTGGGGGACTGTGCGGATCGACCACAAGTCGATGATGACCAATCTGGACGGCGTGTTCGCCGCCGGCGACATCGTCCGCGGTGCCAGTCTGGTCGTCTGGGGCATCCGGGACGGGCGCGATGTCACCGAACATATGCACCGGTTTCTGAAGGAAAAGAAGCTGGCGGAAAGAGCCGCGGCCTAGGCCCGCCAATCGGAGTGAGACCATGAAGATCAAGACAATCGTGACACTATTGACGGCCAGTGCAGCGCTGGCAGGGGCGGCTCCGTCCGCTGCACAGGAACCGGCAAAGCCAGCCGATGATGTCGAAGCGACGGCAGTAGATCCCGCCCGCCTCGCCGCCGCCCAGGTGACCGTCGACTATCTGTTCCCGCTCGGCACGTATCAGCGGATGATGAAGGGTACGATGGACAAGCTGATGGACAGCATATTGTCGCAGACCTTTGATCGCCCGATGGCCGAGACCATGAAAGGCTATGGCCTGGAGGACGAAGAGCTCGCCGAATTGGGCGATGCATCGTTCAATGACATATTGAATCAGCGCGACCCGCATTTCGAAGAGCGGATGAAGATATCCACCCGCGTGATGATGGACGAAATGGTCGATCTGATGACGACCATGGAACCGGCGCTGCGGGAAGCGCTGGCCAAAATATATGCGCGCAAGTTTACGGTTTCGCAGCTCGGCGAGATGAACGATTTTTTCGCCACCGAAACCGGAACCGCCTTTGCCCGCGACTATATGATGGTCTTTGTCGATCCGGAAATGCTGCAATCGATGATGGGCATGGTGCCGCAGATGATGCAGGCTATGCCGGAGATCACCAGGAAAATCGAAGCGGCGACCGCGCATCTGCCGCCGCCGGTGCCGCCATCGGCGGAAGAGATGAAGGACCTGCTTTCGGACGGGGCGGACGCCGCTCCCGATGATGACGGGCCCGCCACCGGGAACGATGACCCGACGCAGAAAGATCAATGATGAGTCAGAACTTTCCCACCCCCGAGCATGAACGCCTCGCCCGCGAAGGCATGTATCGCCCGGAATTCGAATCCGACGCCTGCGGCGTCGGCCTGGTCGCGGCAACCGATGGCAAGGCCTCGCGCCGGGTTGTCTCCTCTGCCATTGATGCGCTGAAGGCGGTCTGGCACCGGGGCGCGGTCGATGCCGATGGCAAGACCGGCGACGGGGCCGGCCTGCACGTCGATCTGCCCGAGCGCTTCTTCGACGACGCGATTGCCGACAGCGGCCACAAGGTGCGCCCGAACCGGCTCGCCGTCGGCATGATCTTCCTGCCGCGCACGGACCTCAATGCCCAGGAAACCTGTCGCACCATCGTCGAGGCGGAGATTATCGAATCCGGCTATACCATCTACGGCTGGCGACAGGTGCCGGTGGACGTGTCGGTGATTGGCCAGAAGGCGCAGAACACCCGACCCGAGATCGAGCAGATCATGATCGCCGGCCCGATGCCGGACCGGCAGGATGCGCGCGAATTCGAGAAGAATCTCTATCTCATCCGCCGCCGGATCGAGAAAAAGGTGATCGCGGCGCAGATCCAGGATTTCTACATCTGCAGCCTGTCCTGCCGCTCGATCATCTACAAGGGCCTGTTTCTCGCCGAATCTTTGTCGGTCTTCTATCCCGACCTGCTCGATGATCGCTTCGAGAGTCGGGTGGCGATCTTCCACCAGCGTTATTCGACCAATACCTTTCCGCAATGGTGGCTGGCGCAGCCGTTCCGCTGTCTCGCCCATAATGGCGAGATCAACACCATTCGCGGCAACAAGAACTGGATGAAGAGCCACGAGATCAAGATGGCGAGCCTCGCCTTCGGCGACCATAGCGAGGATATCAAGCCGGTGATCCCGGCCGGCTCCTCCGACACCGCTGCGCTCGACGCGGTGTTCGAGACCATCTGCCGGTCCGGACGCGATGCACCGACCGCGAAAATCATGCTGGTGCCGGAAGCCTGGCAGAACGACCCGGATATCGATCCCGCGCATCAGGCGATGTACGAATATATGGCCAGCGTCATGGAGCCGTGGAACGGACCGGCGGCGCTGGCGATGACCGACGGCCACTGGGCCGTGGCCGGGGTCGACCGCAACGCACTGCGTCCCCTCCGTTATTCGGTCACCGCCGACAATCTGCTGATCATCGGCTCCGAAGCCGGCCTCGTCGTCGTTCCCGAAAGCCAGATCGTCGAGAAAGGCCGTCTCGGCCCCGGCCAGATGATCGCGGTTGACCTCGACGCCGGACAGATGCTCAAGGACCGCGAGCTGAAAGACCGGATCGCTTCGGAAGAGCCCTATGCCGATCTGGTCAAGGGTTTCCTGACCGTCGACGATCTGCCGCCGGCACCCGAAACGTCCGGCATGGGCTTTACCCGCGAGGAACTGATCCGCCGCCAGACCGCCGCCGGCCATACGCTGGAGGACATGGAAATGATCCTCGCGCCGATGGTAGAGGATGCCAAGGAAGCGGTCGGATCGATGGGCGACGACACCCCGCTCGCGGTGATCAGCGAGAAGCCACGCCAGATCAGCCATTTCTTCCGCCAGAATTTCTCGCAGGTCACCAACCCGCCGATCGACAGCCTGCGCGAACGCCATGTGATGAGCCTGCGCACCCGCTTTTCCAATCTCGCCAACATCCTGGAGCAGGACAGCCAGAACGAGGATGTGATGGTGCTGGAAAGCCCGGTGCTCAGCTGCGCCCTGTGGGAGCGGCTGAAACTCGGCTTCGGCGATGCGGTGGCGCAGATCGACTGTACCATGAGCACCAGCGGCGGTGCCATCGAGCTGCGCGACTCGCTGGCCCGGATCCGCAGTGAAGCGGAACAGGCAGTGCGCGCCGGCAAGACCGAGATCTTCCTGACCGACGAGGATATCGACGAGGACCGGATGGCGATCTCGATGGTGATCGCGACCGCAGCGGTGCACACCCATCTCGTCCGCAAGGGCCTGCGCTCCTACGCCTCGATCAATGTCCGGGCCGCCGAATGTCTCGACACCCATTGCTATGCGGTCTTGATCGGAGTCGGCGCGACCACGGTCAACGCCTATATGGCGGAAGCGGCAATCGCCGACCGTCAGGCGCGCGGCCTGTTCGACGATCTCTCGCTCGACGACTGTCTCGCCCGGCACAAGAAAGCGGTCGACGACGGCCTGCTCAAGATCCTGTCGAAAATGGGCATCGCCGTCATCTCCAGCTATCGCGGCGGCTATAATTTCGAGGCCGTCGGCCTGTCACGCGCCTTGTGCAACGACCTGTTCCCCGGCATGCCGACCAAGATATCCGGCGAGGGCTATGCCTCCCTGTTTATCAACGCGCAGGAAAAACACGCCGCTGCCTTTGAACCGGCGGTCGTCCGCCTGCCGGTCGGCGGCTTCTACAAACAGCGCGATGGCGGTGAGGCCCATGCCTATAGCGCGCATCTGATGCACCTGCTGCAGACCGCGGTCGCGCATGACAGCTATTCCTCCTACCTGCAATTCTCGCAGGCGGTGCGCGAGCTGGAACCGATCTATCTGCGCGACCTGATGGAATTCAACTATGCGCCGGTGCCGGTGCCGATCGACGAGGTCGAGGCGATCACCGAGGTGCGCAAGCGGTTCAACACGCCGGGCATGAGCCTCGGCGCGCTCAGCCCCGAGGCGCACGAAACGCTGGCGATCGCGATGAACCGGATCGGCGCGAAATCCGTCTCCGGCGAAGGCGGCGAGGAAAAGCGCCGCTACACCCCGTTCGAAAATGGCGACAATGCCTCCAGCCCGATCAAGCAGGTCGCCTCGGGCCGCTTTGGCGTGACCTCGGAATATCTCGGCGCCTGCGAGGAGATCGAGATCAAGGTCGCCCAGGGCGCCAAGCCCGGCGAGGGCGGCCAGCTGCCCGGCTTCAAGGTCACCGAATTTATCGCCAAGCTGCGCCATTCGACCCCCGGCGTCACCCTGATCTCGCCGCCGCCGCATCACGACATCTACTCGATCGAGGATCTGGCGCAGCTGATCTACGATCTCAAGCAGATCAACCCGCGCGCCCGGGTCTGCGTCAAGCTAGTCTCGTCTGCGGGGATCGGCACGATCGCCGCCGGTGTCGCCAAGGCCCATGCCGATGTCATCCTGATCTCCGGCAACACCGGCGGCACCGGTGCCTCGCCGCAGACCTCGATCAAGTTCGCCGGCACGCCGTGGGAAATGGGCCTGACCGAAGCCAATCAGGTGCTCACCCTCAACGGCCTGCGCCACCGGGTCAAATTGCGCACCGACGGCGGCCTCAAGACCGGCCGCGACATCGTCATCGCTGCGATCCTGGGGGCCGAGGAATTCGGCATCGGGACGCTCAGCCTGGTGGCGATGGGCTGCATCATGGTCCGCCAGTGCCACAGCAACACCTGCCCGGTCGGGGTCTGCGTCCAGGACGAAAAGCTGCGCCAGAAATTCACCGGCACGCCGGAAAAGGTGATCAATCTGATGACCTATATGGCCGAGGAAGTGCGCGAGATTCTGGCGCGGCTCGGCTATCGCTCGCTCGGCGAGATTATCGGTCGCACCGAATTGCTGCGCCAGGTCAGCCGCGGGGCCGAACATCTCGACGATCTCGACCTCAACCCGATCCTCGCCAAGGTCGATGCCAGGGACGGCGAACGCAGCTTCCATATCGATACGCCGCGCAACGAGGTGCCGGACAGTCTCGACGCAGAAATGATCGACGATGCCAGGCCGGTGTTCGAACGGCGCGAGAAGATGCAGCTGACCTATACGGTGCGCAACACCCACCGCGCCGTCGGCACCCGCTTCTCCGCCGAGATCACCGCCAAATATGGCATGAGCGTGCTGAACGAGGACCATGTCCATATCCGTCTGCGCGGGTCCGCCGGCCAGTCGCTCGGCGCGTTCCTCTGCCAGGGGATCACGCTGGAAGTGTTCGGCGATTCCAACGACTATGTCGGCAAGGGCCTGTGCGGCGGCAAGATCGTCGTCCGGCCGATGGTCAGCTCGCCGCTGGTCAGCCAGGACAATACGATCATCGGCAACACCGTGCTCTACGGCGCGACCTCGGGCCAGCTCTATGCCGCAGGGCAGGCGGGCGAACGCTTCGCCGTGCGCAACAGCGGCGCCAATGTCGTGGTCGAGGGCTGCGGCGCCAATGGCTGCGAATATATGACCGGTGGCAATGCCGTGATTCTCGGCCCGGTCGGCAGCAATTTCGGCGCCGGCATGACCGGCGGCATGGCCTTCGTCCTCGACACGGCGGGCGACTTCGAGAAAATGGCCAATGGCGAGAGCATCGTCTGGCAGCGGCTCGACAGCGCCCATTGGGAAGCGCATCTGCACGCGCTGATCGAGCGACACCGGCAGACCACCGACAGCAAATGGTCGGAATCGATCCTGCGCGACTGGGACCGCTGGCGCG
>CAWUKF010000085.1:0-9188 GCA_963922745.1 uncultured Sphingomonadales bacterium | reverse complement strand
CGCCCGCGCGCCTCGCATTTCTCGATGCTGGTCCAGACAATATCGATAATATGTTCCAGCGCATCCTGCAGGTCGCTTTCGCTCACCAGATCATCGCCATAGGTCCGCTCGCCACCGACCGACTTGCGGATCCGGTGGGCACGGACTTCGCGATGATCGACGCCGCGCGAGGCGCGAAACAGATAGCCCGCCGACTTGCCGAAATGCTGCTGCAGAAACGCCTGCGATTGCGCGCGCAGATCGGCGCCGGTGTGGATATTCAGCTTCGCCATCCGCTCCGCCGTCTTCGGGCCAACGCCAAAGAAACGCCGCACCGGCAGCTGCGCGACAAAATCCGCGCCCTGATGCGGCTTGATCACGCAAATCCCGTCCGGCTTGTTCTGGTCGGAGGCGATCTTGGCGATAAACTTGTTATAGCTGACCCCGGCGCTGGCGGTGAGGCCGGTCTGCTTCCGGATCTCGGCGCGGATCATCTCGGCGATCCGGGTCGCATTGCCAATCCCCATCTTGTCCTGCGTCACATCGATATAGGCCTCGTCCAGCGACAATGGCTCGACCAGATCGCTGTGCGTCCGGAAGATCGCCCGGATCTGCTGCGACACCTCGCGATAGACTTCGAACCGGTGCTTGACGAAGATCAGGTCCGGACAGCGCCGCTTGGCGGTGACCGACGGCATCGCCGAGCGCACCCCGAACTTGCGCGCCTCGTAAGACGCTGCCGCAACCACGCCCCGCTTGGAAGAACCGCCAACCGCCACCGGCTTGCCGCGCAGCTCCGGAAAATCCCGCTGCTCGACGCTGGCAAAAAACGCATCCATATCGATATGGATGATCTTGCGCTGCAACAGATCGGGGGCGGAATCGGACATGGTCCCAGTCTAGCGTCTGTTATCCCGCTTGGGGAGCGGCTACATTTCTTCGCTCAGCGATTTGCGATAGCGATCGATCAGCGCCGCGCCGGCGTCGATCCTGACCGTCTCCCCGAAACTCGCGCGCGCGCCGCAGCTCATGAAGTCCGAAGCCTCGGGATTTGTCTCATAGTCCGGCTTGCCGTTCGCGAAAATCTCAAGCCGCCCATCAAAAATCCGGAAAATCGGGATCGCCGGACCTTCCGAAACCGGGATATACCAGCCCGATTCCTTGTCGAAATAAAGATGCGAGGCGGACAGGCTGCACAAATGGGCATTGGCACCCACCGCGCTGCCCTTGATCGTATAGAGCCCCTGATCCGACCGTTCGACCAATATCTCGGTCATCGAGGCTCCGACCAGCACCGGGATGATTCTGCCGAACAGGTCGGACTGGCGAAATGCGACCGGCAACGGCAGCACATCGTCGACAAACAATGCCGATTGGCCCGGTGCCAGCCAGTCGCCTTCGCCAAGCCGTGCCAGCAACTCGCCCTTGCGCCGGGCGTAGCTTTCGCGGATGCAATCCGAGGCATATTCGGCGCCCCCGCACTGGTTGCGCTGCTTCAGCCAGGCCAGCTGGCTCGCCTTGATGGCGGGATCAATGGTTCTTGCCCGCGCATAGAGCGCTGCCATCTCCCGATCCGCTCGCCGCAGATCGCTCGCATATTCGCCGCAAATCTCCCGCTCGACCTTGCTTGCCGCCTTGGCGCAATCGAAGGACGCCGCTTTTTCAACCGCTGCCTGCCGGGCATTTTCGGTCAGCAACGTCCGCGCGTCTGCGGCGCTGATCGACACGTCCTGATCGCCTCCGCGCAGGATCAGCGGGCCGCGCAATTCGGCTTGCGCCAGCTCGGGCAATTGGCCCGGGCCAATGATCGTCCGGTCGAGCAATGCGCCGCTCAGGTCAACCTCATACAGGCCAAAGCTGTGCAGCGTCGCGCCGGTAAAATCGGTGCCCTTGGCGCTGATCCCGTCGCCGCCCTGATAGACCGGGCAGCCATCCGGCACCGTGATCCCGCAATCAAAGACGAAACCGGTCATGTTGGCGCCATCGACGTTCCAGCCCTCGACGCTGCCCTCGAACCAGCCGCCATCGAAATGCCCGCCGGAAAAATTCGCCCCCGTGGCCACCGCGTCCTTCAGCACGGCATTGCGAAACAGAACCCCGGGCATCTCGGCGGCGACCATGGTGGCCTCACCGAGGTCGGCCTTGATGAAGCCCGCGCCAGCCGCCTTCGCCTTGCTGAAATTGGCCCCGACCAGCTTGCTCTCTTCGAAACATATCCGCGACAGCGGCACCGCGCTGAAATCCCAGCCGGAAAAATCACCGCCCTTGATCGTTATGACGCCGTCGGCTCGACCAGCGATCGCCTGGATCAGATCGGGCAGCGATCCTATCCGGTCGCCGTCGATCTCCCGGACGGACTCGGCAGCTCGCGACTCCCCCCAGATATCGCCATAGGCAGACCGGCAGCTGGATTCGGCCGCCCCCGTTTCCGCCGCCGCGGCGCTTGCCAGGCCGAGCATTATTACCGCCAGATGCCAGGACAATCTTCTCTTCATCCGCCACTTCCTCCCTGTCACCATCCGAAAATCGGGTCCGGCTCGTCATTTAACCTATAGCCACGACCGTCCGATCTTGCCATAGCGCGCCGGTGCAAAACAAAGCTCTCCCCTTCTCCATAGGGCGCATCGAACTGGTCGTCATGATGGCCAGCCTGATGTCGCTCAACGCGCTGGCGATCGACATCATGCTGCCGGCGCTGGGGCTGATCTCCGATGATTTTGCCCTGCAGGCAGTCAACGACCGGCAATGGACGATCACCTCCTATATCTACGGCATGGCGATCGGCTCGATCCTCTACGGCTCGCTGGCCGACCGTTTTGGGCGCAGGCCGGTGCTGCTGGTGACCATCGGCATCTATACCGGCTTCGGTATCCTCTGTGCGCTGGCATGGGATTATGAGCTGCTGCTGATCGCCCGCTTCATCCAGGGCCTCGCCGCTTCGGCTATGGGAGTGCTGGCCAACAGCATCATCCGCGACCGCTACGAAGGCGACGCAATGGCCCGCGCGATGTCGACGATCATGATGATCTTCATGATCGTGCCGATAACCGCACCTTTGCTCGGCCAGCTGGTTCTCCATGTCGCGCCGTGGAAGGCAATCTTTCTGGTGCTCTCCGCCGCCGGGCTCGGCTGCTTTCTGTGGGTGATAATCCGGCTCCCCGAGACGCTCCATCCGGACAATAAGACGCTGATCCAGTTCAAATCGGTCACCGCGGCCTGGTATGGGGTCATCTTCAATCGCAACAGCTTTGGCCATGTCGTCGCCAGCGGCCTGATGATGGCACCTTTATTCGCCTATATCGCCTCGGCCCAGCAGATATTTTTCGACGTCTTCAACGCTGGCGACATCTTCGTCTATATCTTCGCCCTAAACGCGGGGGCGATGTCCGTCGCCAGCTTCACCAATTCCCGGATCGTCATGCGCTTTGGCGCGCGGCGGGTGTCACAGTCTGCACTGATCTTCTTCATCCTGGTATCGGTGGTCCATTTCGGCCTTGCCGAAGCGGGATGGATGAACATCTGGACCTTCACCGCCGTGCTCGTCCCCTCGATGGGCATGGTCGGCTTCACCGGCGCCAATTTCAGCTCGATCGCGATGCAGCCGTTCGGCCGGACCGCCGGGGTTGCCTCCTCTTTCCAGAATTTTGCGCGTTCCGGCATTTCCTCAATGCTCGGGGCCGCCATCGGGCTCCAGTTCGATGGCACCGTCCTGCCGCTGGCCACCGGCTTTCTGGTCTGCGGCATCGCCTCGCTGATCCTGGTCCTCTGGGCCGAAAAGGGAAAATTGTTCCGCCGCGTTCAGACTGGCGTAACCGCCAAGGATCTATTGCCCCAGTCCTAGAATAGAAAAGACAGGGACCAACACATGACACTATCCGGACCGATGAAACTGGCCCTCGGCCTGCTCCCCGCAGCCATGGCCTTGGCGACACCGGCACTGGCTGCAGATTCGATCCAGGGCGACTGGGTCACCGCTGAACGCGATGCAATCATCCGGATTTCCCGGTGCGGCAAGACGGTCTGCGGCCGGATTCACAAGTTCCTCGTCACCCCGCCCAACGGCGCTGGCCAGAAGGACGTCAACAACCCGAACAAAAGCCTGCGCAGCCGCACCGTCCTCGGCCTGCCGATCCTGACCGGCTTCACCCCCGACGGCGACATCTGGCGCGGCAAGATTTACGACCCGAAAAGCGGCAAGACCTACCGCTCGGAAGTCAGTCTCGAATCGGCCAACAAGCTGAAGATGAAGGGCTGCATCCTGTTCATCTGCCAGGGCCAGGACTGGACCCGCGCGAAATAGGATCTATTTTAGCCTCGAGCGCCGGGCGAGCGCAGCCGCGCCCTTGGCTTTCGCGCCAAGGAAGCACAGCGGCCAGTTGGCATTGCTTCGGCTGCGCCGCGGTTAAAGACCAATAGTGGGAGTGCCAAACCGACGCATAGCGGAGGCAAGCGCGACCGCGCGCCCGAGCTTATGCGAGGATAGCCAAGCGGACGGATGTCCGCGCCCGGCGCTTGAGGTCAGTAAATGAATCATTCCATCCCCGCGATCCATTCGCGGAGCAGTTCCACCCCTTCCCGATGCACCACCGTCCGCCCCACTTCCGGCATGCTGATCCCCGGCTCGAGGCTGTTCAGCCGATAGATCATGATGCTGTCGTCGGGATCGCCGGGCGCGATGTCGAAATCATGCGTGCCGCTGCCGCGCCCCGCCGCCACCGGTCGCTTGTTGACCCCGAAACGCACCGGCATGCTTTCCTCATAGGTCAGGAACAGGCCGGAGTTGCTCGCCGAGCCGTTGATATTGTGACAATGGGCGCAATTGACGTCGAGATAGCCGCGCGCCCGGTCATTGAGCGGCGCGCTGGTCTCGCCCCAGACCGGCACCCGATAGTCGACCGCCGGCACCGCATCGATCAGCCCGAGCCTGGCAAATGTCTCGAGCTGCCCGTCATGCGTCAGATTGCGCGCCTTCGGCCCGATCGGCGTCACCGCCCCCGACAGCGCATGGCATTCCTTGCACTGGTTCTTGTTCGGCACGCCGTAATTGATTGTATGCTCCCGCCCTGCGGGGTCGGTAAAGCTCACCGGAATCCGCTGTCCCGCCACCTTCAGCCGCGCCTCGGTCTGCGCCTCGTTCCAGACATAGGGCAGCGCCAGCCAGCCGTCGGCGCGGTGCAGCAACACCCGGGTCTCGAGCAGCCGCGGCTTGCCATCGATCTCATAGCCGAAGCTCTTGATCAGCGCTGATCCCACCGGCAGGTCGAGCAGCCCGTCGCCGTTCGCCTTTGCCTGCTCGCCCGGCGGCACATAGATGAACCGGTATTTCTCCGCATAGTCGGAAAACAGTGGCATATTGAGCTGATAGGGGATCACCCGGTCGTTCGGCTGCCACCCGGCGCTATCGCGGAAAAAATGATAGTCCGACAGCAACTTCGGCAGACCACCGGACAGGATCACTGCATCGGCGACCGGCTCCGGCGCGCGGGCACCAGCGGAAAAGGCCAGTCCCAGAACAGCGCAGACGGACAGCAGCAGGCGCATTACCGGATCGCGTCCTCCATCGCCTGCGGCAGCGTGATCGGCGTGAGCCGGCGACCGTCAAACGGCTCGCTCGCACCCGCCACCAGCGCCGGCTTGGCTTCGGTGAGTGGCTGACCGGGCTTGGTCAGCCCCATCGACAGGATCGCCACATCATCCCCGATCAGGATATCCTCGCCCGTACCGTCCTCGATGATCGGTGGGATCGCCCCGCCAAATGCCGCCTTCAGCTGCTCTCCGCCGGGAAAGGCCGGCTTGTAGCCCGCGCGCCCATGCTCATTCTCGAACACCCGCACCCCGATCGGCTTCGGATTATAATCCGGATCATTCTGTTCCTTGGTATAGGAGACGATCAGGATATTGCCGGTGCCATTTTCGGCCAGCCGGTTTTCAAACACCTCGACCTCATAATGGGACATCACCATGACCCCCATGCCGGTCGGGACGCCCGCGACAATATTGCCTTCCGGCGCGAAATTGGGCGTGTTGTTGTCGACCACGACATTGTCGAACACCCGCACATTGCGGCCGCCCTGTTTCGGCAGATTGGGCAGGTCGAACACCAGGATGCCGCCGGTATTGTTGACCGCAACATTGTTGTAGACGTCCGCACCGATACTGTTCTCGATCTCGATCCCGGCGACGTTGAACCGCGCGACATTGTTGCGCACGATGATATTCTCCGACTGGCCGACATAGATGCCGGCATCGGACGAACCGATCGCGGTACAGCTGTCGATCAGCACATTCTTGCTCTCGACCGGATAGATCGCATAGGCACCGTTCTCGGCATGCGGCCCGCGCGTCCACTCGACCCGGACCTTGTAATAGACAATATCGTCGGCACCCTTCGACTTGATGCCGTCACCCTTGCTGTCCTCGATCGCGAAATCGCGCAGCACGACATGGTCCGAGGTGACCAGCAGCCCCTCGCCGGCACCCAGCTGGCCGGCAAAACTGAGCACCGTCTGGTCCATGCCCGCGCCGCGGACGGTGACATTGTCGACGTCGAGCGACAGGCCGTCGACCAGATCAAAGCGGCCCGCGCCCAGCTGCACGACATCGCCCGGCTCGGCCAGGATCAGCGCTTCCTGCAGCCGTTCCTGGGCATCGGCACCGGGATCGACGGTAACGGTTTTGGCAAGGGTCGGGGCGCTCAGACACAGCGCGGTGGCAAGCATAAGGCTGCGGATCATATCTCTCTCCTCCAGGACCGGGAGATAATGCCGCAAAATTTAGCCAATGCCAAGAGCATTGACATGAATGTCAGTAGATTGGGGCTCAGTCGTTCCCCAATATCCACTCCACCGCCGCGTCGGCGTGGGTCTCGGTGCTGTCGTAGATCGGCAGGATATTGGCCTTGGTATCGATGATCAGGTCAAGCTCGGTGCAGCCCAGGATCACCGCCTCAACGTCGCCCTTGGCGATATTGGTGATATAGGTTTTCATCGTCCGCTCGGACTCGCGCTTGGCCTGGTTGAACATCAACTCCTCGTAGATGATCCGGTCGATCTCCTCGACCCGCGGCTCATCCGGGGGCGTCAGCGTGATTCCCTTGGCGACCAGCCGCTTGCGATAAAAGCCTTCGGTCATCACGTTGCGCGAGCCGAGCAGGGTCGCGGTCTTGATCCCGTCCGCGATCATCTTGTCGCCGACGCAGTCCGCGATATGCACGATCGGCACGTCGACCTCCGGCTGCACCCGGTCGTAGATCTTGTGCATCGCATTGGAGCAGATCATGATCGCGGTCGCGCCGCTCTTCTCGAGCCGCTTGGCCGAGCGCGTCATCAGGCCCGCCGCCGCATCCCAGTCATCATCCGACTGCAGTCGCGCATAGTCGCTGAAGTTGACGCTCTCGATCAGCAGATGCGCGCTGGCAAAGCCGCCCAGCCGCTTCTGCACAGCGCTGTTGATCCGCGTGTAATAGCTGGCGGTCGATACCCAGCTCATGCCACCGATCAGGCCCAATTTACGCATTACTGTTGTTTTCCCTGAAATATCCGAAGCCGGCGTCTAAAGCGCCTTTACAATTTCCTCGCACATTTTCTTCGCATCGGAAAGCAGCATCATCGTCTGGTCCATATAAAAGACCTCATTGTCGACCCCGGCATAGCCGACGCCGCCCATCGAACGCTTGACGAAGAAAATCGTCTTCGCCTTTTCGACATCGAACACCGGCATCCCGTAAATCGGCGATCCCTTGTCGGTCTTCGCCGCCGGATTGACCACGTCATTGGCCCCGATGATGAACGCCACGTCCGCCTGGGCGAACTCGCTGTTGATATCTTCCAGCTCGAACACCTCGTCATAGGGCACATTGGCCTCGGCGAGCAGCACGTTCATATGGCCGGGCATCCGCCCCGCCACCGGGTGGATCGCATATTTGACGCCGACGCCCTGTTCCTTGAGCATGTCGGCCATTTCGCGCACCGCGTGCTGCGCCTGCGCCACCGCCATGCCATAGCCCGGGATGATGATGACATTTTCCGCCTGCTTCATCATATAGGCGGCGTCTTCGGCGGAGCCGCGCTTCCACGGCCGGTCGATCTTGGCGGCGCCATCGCTCGGCCCACTTTCAGCACCAAAGCCGCCGGCAATCACGCTGATGAAACTGCGATTCATCGCCTTGCACATGATATAGGACAGGATCGCGCCGGACGAACCGACCAGCGCACCGGTGATGATCATCGCCGTGTTGCCCAGGGTAAAGCCCATCGCCGCTGCCGCCCAGCCGGAATAGCTGTTCAGCATCGACACCACCACCGGCATATCCGCGCCGCCAATCGGAATGATCAGCAGGAAACCGATCAGGAAGCTGAGCCCGACGATCGTCCAGAATATCGGCCCCGTGCCCACCGTTGGCGCAATCGCGAAATAGGCGGTCAGGCCGATGATCCCGGCCAGCACGCCAAGATTGATGACATGGCGCAGCGGCAGCATGATCGGCGCACCCGACATGTTGCCGTTAAGCTTCAGAAAGGCGATCACCGACCCGGAGAAGGTAATCGCACCAATGGCTACGCCAAGGCCCAGCTCGACCCGGCTGACCGTCAATATTTCACCCGTCGCATCCAGGATGCCAAAAGCACCCGGATTGAGATAGGCAGCGATCCCGACCAGCACCGCCGCAAGACCCACCAGCGAGTGGAAACCCGCGACCAGCTGCGGCATATCGGTCATAGCGATCTTGCGCGCGGTGATAAAGCCGATACCGCCACCGATCAGGATGGCGACGCCGATTTCCGGCAGGCTGGCGATACTGTGGGTCACCAGCGTGGTGACCACGGCGATCAGCATGCCGACCATGCCATAGCGGTTGCCCGCCCGGCTGGTTTCCGGCGAAGAAAGGCCGCGCAAAGCCAGAATGAACAATACGCCCGCCACCAGATAGGCGGCAGCCACCCAGGGGTTTACCGGTTCACCCGACGAAGCAAGCGCCGGTGAAGCCGGCAACATCAGTGCACCTGCGAAGGGCGCAAGCGACGGAAGCTTCGGCGAAGCTTTCCAAAGCGGAGCGGCCCATCTCCAGAACTGGCGTCCGGATGCAATGACACGAGATGGACCCCGGACTATATCCGGGGCACGTTCAACAGAAGCCGCCATCATTTGCGCTCCTTCTTCTTGTACATCGCCAGCATCCGCTCCGTGACTGCAAAGCCGCCAAAAATATT
>CAWUKF010000084.1:0-9276 GCA_963922745.1 uncultured Sphingomonadales bacterium | reverse complement strand
GCTGGGCGCAGACGAGCATCGCCGCGCGCTGGCAGGGGAAACCCATTTGCTGCTGGCCGCCGGGCGCCCCTTGCCGGGCACGGCGCTGCGGATTGCCGATGAGGATGACCGGACATGTGCAACAGGCGAGATCGGCCAGATCCTGGCGCGGGGGCCGCAGATTGTTCCCGGATACTGGGCGATGGAGAAGGCGACTGCTGATTTCCTTAAGGACGGTTGGGCGCATACCGGCGATGCGGGCGAGATCGACGCCGAGGGCTATCTCTATATCCGGGACCGGATCAAGGACATGGTCGTCAGCGGCGGTGAGAATATCTATCCGCGCGAGGTTGAAAACGCGCTCTTCGATCATCCTCGTATCGTTGATGCCGCAGTGATCGGCGTGCCGGATGAGAAATATGGTGAAGCCCTGCTCGCGGTCATCGTCACCGATACCGGTGAAGCATTGTCGACCGATGAGGTGATCGCTTTCTGCCGGACAAGGCTGGGCGGATACAAGGTACCGCGCCGGATCATCTGCGTCTCCGAACTACCGCGCAACGCGAGCGGCAAAGTGCTGAAACAGGAATTGCGCAAACCCTATTGGAGCGATGGCCAAAGGTCTGTCGGATAGCTGCCGATGAAATCATGCAACGGGTGGTGCAGCACACGGTCTGACAGATTGCAAATGCCTACCCATCGGGGTGGGTTGTTCCTGCCGCCACTGTTTCAATGAACGAATGCAGCATCGTAACACGGTGCAACAGAGCCCTTCCATGGGCCGGAATTATTAGGGAGGATTTTCAGTAATGAGCATTATTCGCGCAGCACTTCTGGTCGGCACTGCTTTGGCTTTCACGCCTGCGGCAGCACATGCCCAAGTTGAAGAAGCTCCAGCAAAAGATGCTGGGCAAGAGGCAGAGACCGGCGGCATCCGCCCGATCATCGTAACGGCCCAGCGCCGCGAGGAATCGCTTCAGGATGTGCCGCTGGCAATTTCTGCTCTTGATTCTCAGCGGATTACGGAAAGCGGGTTCAATGACGTTGAGGATCTCTCTTCCGCGGTTCCCAATCTGAACATCAGCGCGCTCTGGGGCACGTCGAGTCCCAAAGTCTTCATGCGCGGCATTGGCAACAACAACTTCAACCAGACCGCTGAAAGCAAGGTCGCGATCTATCTCGACCAGGTCTATCTCTCGGCACCGTCTGGCCAGCTGTTCCAGATGTATGATCTGGAGCGGATTGAAGTTCTGCGCGGTCCGCAGGGGACGCTTTATGGCAAGAACGCCACCGGTGGCGCGATCTCCGTCTATTCCAAGCTGCCAGAAGACTATCTCGAAGGCTATGTCCGCGCGGGCTACGGTAATTACGACGCGTTTGAAACCGAAGGCGCGGTGACGGTGCCAATGGGCGATACGCTGTCGATGCGCGTGGCCGGCACCTATCAGCGGCGCGACGGCTATGTGACAGATCTCGGAACAGGCGAAAAGGTCAACAATATCGACCAGTGGGCGGCGCGGGGAATCCTGCGCTGGCAACCGAGTTCCGATGTCGACATTCGCCTGAATGTTCATGGCGGCGGCTCGGACACCACGCATAACAACAGTGTCCATCGCGGTATTTTCGACCCGGCACAGCTTGCGCTGGGCAACACGGTAAAACTCCCCGGACAGGCGATAGTCAATGGGCAGGGCGTGGACATTTTTGGCTACAAGGATCCCAATCCCGATCCCTATGTGAATACCTATGAAGGACCAACCTTTGCGAAAATCGATCTGTTCGGCGTATCGCTTGTCGGGGATTTCACTTTTGGTGACGGCTATACGCTGACCTCGGTGACCGGATACGAAACATCGCAGCGGCATGTTTTGCAGGAAGGCAATGGGGCGCCGAGTACTATCTTCACCATCAACTGGGGGCCATCCGACTTCGAGTCCATTTCCCAGGAGTTACGGCTTTCTTCGCCGTCGGATGACCCCTTCAGCTGGGTGATCGGTGGCTTCCTGTTCCATGAGCGCGGCGAGGTTCACAATTTCTATAATCTCACCGACGCGAGTTTCGCGCTGGGCGGGCTGGAAGCCTTTGACCAATATTATGTCCAGTCCACTGACACCTATGCTGCTTTTGCGCAGGCCGAGCTGGAGATTACGGACCGTTTGAACCTCACGGTTGGCGGCCGGATCAACCATGAAAAGCGCGATCTCGACCACAGCAGCTTTGGCACGGACCGCAATGGCAACAATCTGCTTCCCGGGCCGCTTTTCGACATCAACTTGCAGGAAAGCTGGACGGAATGGTCGGGCAGGGCGGCGCTTAGCTTTGACTTCACGGATGATGTCATGGGCTTTGTGAGCGTCAATCGCGGCTTCACCAGCGGCGGTTTCAATACCGGCGCGTTTAACGACCCGGTTGGAGCGTTGAAAATCTACGATCCCGAAATCGTGATCAGCTATGAAGCCGGCGTGCGAACCTCGCTGTTCAACAATCGCGTCCAGTTCAATGTGACGAGCTTCCTGTATGACTATAGCGACCTTCAGGTATTCACTTTCACTGCGGGTGGCCTTCAATTCATCGAAAACGCCTCGGACGCCAGCATCAAGGGTCTGGAATTTGAGCTGCAGGCGCTTGTGACCGACAATTTCGAGATCGGGGGCAGCCTTGGCCTTCTGGATAGCGAATACAAGAACTTCAGCCGTACCAATGCCGGGGTAACAGAGGATCTGAGCGGTAACCGCCTGATCGGCGCGCCGAACACGCAGTTCAATGTTTACGGGCGCTATACCATCCCGACATCGATTGGCGATTTCGTGCTGCGGGGTGATTTTACCTATACCGGTAACCGCTATTATGACGAGCGCGAACTGGTCGAACTGAGCAGCGAGGGCGCCACGGTAAATCTCGACGCCCGCTTGGCCTGGACCAGCAAGGATGAAGCGGTCGAAGTGGCGCTCTGGGCCAAAAATCTCACCGACGAGGTCAATATCATCGATGTCGTGGAAGTGGGACTTTTTGGTTATCAGAATGTCTGGTACAACACACCGCGGACCTATGGATTATCGGTCGGATATCGGTTTTAGTGAAAAGCCCGCTTCTGTGGAATGCTGCCTTGGCTCTTCAGCGGACATTAGCGGCTTGTTGTGAAGTTCGATCCGGCTGCGATCACCGCAGATGGTGGATGCTTCGACGGGCCGATGGTTACGCCCGATTAGCCGCCCAGTCTCGGCTTCGGTCAGATGCCAGTCGTAAATTGCCGAGATCGTCCAACCCAGTTTCATTGCATGGCGTTCTGCCGAAAAAACGAAATCCATCCCATGTCCAAGGGCAGGTTCAAATCGAAAACTTTTTGGTAAAATTCGGCCAGTTCGATCGGATTTTCCGCGGGAATATTGGCGACAATTCTGGTGACACCCATAGCTGCCAGACTCCTGCAATGGAATTTACTTAGAACCAAGTTTACACAGTTTGAAAAATGCCCGCAATCGTTGCAGCAGAGCTGACGGTCGGCTTACCATCCACTCTCGGACATTGAGACAGATTGGATGCTATATATAAGCAGCCAAGCAGCAATCGCCCCAGTTGGGGCCGTTCATATTATCATGCACTAATGCCTGTTTTTGGGCGCAATTGCGACAATTCACTCGGCATTGTGTGAACTTTATCCTCGCACTATTTTCGGCCGTGGTGCGGCCTGCAGCATTCTTTGCTAACGCAGCGCTGGCACAAGCTTGGGGACTCATGCACCGTAATGCCCAAGCGTTGCTCAGTAAGGTTCACTTCCTTGCCATTCTACCCTGCCATGTGCATTAGTACAGCCATGCTAGGAATACTCAGAATCAACATTCACGATGCGGCTTGATGGCTGGAAATCGATTGGCGCGCATTTCGGGCGTGAACGATCAACCGCCATTCGCTGGGCATCGGATCGGGGAATGCCCGTTCACCGAATTCCTGGTGCCGGACGCGGCAGTGTTTTCGCGCTGACTGAAGAGCTCGATGCCTGGCTGGAGGCCGACAAGGACCACAATGCTGATAAAGTACCCCACCCGGTCCGCGGCGATGCAGCGCGCTCAGTCTTCGCCCGGGTTGGACTGCGCATCGGTGCGCCTCTTGCACTTGCCGCTATTGGCCTGAGTGCCTTTGCGCTGACCCGTGAAGACACGGACACGCCCCAGCTAAGCCTGCCCGCCGATAAGGATGCCGCCGCACTTTATCTTGATGCCCGCACCGACTGGGCGGAACGTAGGCCGGAATCGATTAGCCGCGCAATCGACAAGCTGCAGCAAGTTGTCGCGCAAGACCCGGGTTTTGCTCCAGCCTATGCAGCATTGGCGGATTGTTATGTGCTCGCGCGTGAATTCGGATCGCTACCCGATGCGGAAGCCTTCGCCCGCGCACAATCTGCCTCCGATGCGGCGCTGCGGATCGATCCGGACCATCCCGCGGCACTGCGGGCCAAAGGCTTCCTCGATTACTGGTGGCGACGGGACGGCAAATCGGCGGTAAGCCACTTCAAACGCTCACTGATGCTCGGTCCGCAGTCCGCGCAGACCCATTTCTGGTATGGCAATGTGCTGATCGACAATGGCGATTTTGCCGCGGGATTGAAGGAACTGGACCAAGCGCGGCTATTGGAGCCGGCCTCGGTTGCAATTCAGGCCGACATCGCCTGGGCCAATTGGTCTGCCGGACGGGAACAGCAAGCACAGACAGCGTTGGAGGCCTTGCGCACCGATCACCCGAATTTGGCCACCATCCGTGACTATCTGTCAGTTATCTATTTGGCCAATGGTGACATTCCCGGCTTCGTGCGGGAGTTTCGCGAACAGGCGCAGATTCGAAAGGAAGCCGATTTCATCGCCCAGACCGGTCGTCTGTCGCGCGCTCTGTCAGTGGACCGGTCTTCGGTGTTGCCGATGCTGGTCACGGAAACATTGCGCGAGGCTGAAACGGGGGAACGCAGCGATCTGGCATGGCCGGCCTTTGTAGCATCTTTCAGTGACAATCGCAGTGCCCTGCTCCGCTTGCTCAAGACGTCCGATGCAAGAAAAGAAAGCTGGGGCAGTGCAGGTCTCGTGCGACAAATAAAACAGCGCTGGGCGGGCGACCGCGAAATCACTTACCTGCTCGAAAGGCGCGCACGCCCCTCGCTCGTGCCAGACGGACCACCAAAATAGCTCCGAAGTAGCATCGCGCTGCCGCGAGTTGCAGCCATAAACCACCTCCTGCCACATCTTGCCACTTTGCGTGTCAAAGCGCTTCCCGCACTTTGCCGACGACAGATCGTGGCGAGCCAGTTCGCCCGAAATCATCGCCGGGGAATTTGATAATGCGCACTACCAAACCAACCATTCGCGTCACCAGCCTGCTGTTTGCCAGCGTGGCAAGTCTGGCTTTTGCTCAAAATGCCCACGCCCAGTCTCGCTGGGACGGAAGCGAAAGCACTGATTATAACGACCCGGATAATTGGAGTACCGGCACGGTTCCCACATCTGCTACTGCAGTCGTCATCGACACCGTCACAAACGCTCCGGTGGTCAGCAACGAAGCCATTGCACGGGCGCGCAGTTTGAGCGTTGGTGAGGCCAATACCGGAATATTGACGATCACCTCTGGCGCAGATCTGGTGCTTGGCGATGCTGCGAATGGCGGCCTGCTCAGTATTGGCGGATCACAGACAACCAATGCAACGGGCGGCAATGGATCTGTCTTTGTGACCGGGGCGGGATCGACCATTAGTGGCCCTGGCGGACTTACGCTGGGCGTGGCCATTACGCAGAACAGCATTGGCTTGCTCGACATTTCGAATGGTGCGGTGGTGACCACTGCATCTGGCCGGATCGGGTCTGGGCAAGGTAGCAACGGTACGATCAATGTATCTGGCGCAGGCTCGCGGTGGGATATCACCAGCGGCGCGGGAGGCGTGACGATCGGGAATTTTAATTTCGCCGATGCCAAGGGGACACTGAACATTACCGATGGCGGAGTGGTCAACTATCCTGGCGGCATCGCCTGGACGCTTGGCGCAGGCGGAACGATCAACGTCAGCGGATCGGGATCGGCCCTGACCGTACCTACGGCGATCAGCACGCGTGGCATCATCCGGGTGACGGACGGTGGTATGGCGGCATTTTCCGCTTTTCAAGGGCAATCCGGTGCATCGCTTGTAATTAGCGGGCCAAATGCGGCCTTTACTACAAATGGTTTCTTCATGCCTGGCGCTGTGGATGCCAGTACCGACGCACTTCTGATTGAAGGCGGCGGTAGGCTGGTCACCGGTGCAGCAACAATCAACGGCGCTAATTTTACCGTAACCGGAGCAAATTCGCTATGGCGTATCGCTGCCGATGCCAATGACGGTGTACGGACGGGGGTGAATGCTTCACTCAATGTGCTAGCAGGCGGCCGGGTGGAAAGTCTCGCTCTGTCCAATTTCTCCGTCGATCCGCGCGCAAATGTGCTGCTATCCGGTGCGGGCAGCACGCTGGATATCGCGGCAAATATCTCGATTCAGGGCGGCAATGGTGGTGGCGGAACTTTCGTGATCGAGAACGGCGCCAGCCTGATCACGCGCGGGCGTTCCGACAATGGCCTTGGCTTTAACGGCGTCCTGCGCACGCTGACCATCAGCAACGGCGGCAGCTGGATCATGACCGGCGGCGTGAATTCCGGCCTGCAAATCGAAACGACTGATCTGCTGGTGGATAGCGGCACGCTTTCAGCCGAAGGTGTGGTTTTTATCGGGCAGCGCTTCACCGGAACCAATCTGACATTGCTCGATTCCGATTTTACCGCGCGTCAGCTTATTGTAGGCACGGCGCCCGGCAATGTCGTCAATATCGGCGGCACGCGCGACAGTGCCGCTGGGGCGGCGGGTGTGTTTGACGTCGGCTCTGTGGCCCTGAACAACGGCAACATTCTGGTGCTCAACCATATCGAACAGAATTATGAAATCGCTTCGCTCTTCTCCGGTGGGCCTGGCAGTAGCGGTCCGCCTCGGATTGAGCATCTGGCAGGCGATACGATCTTTTCGGCTGTTGGCGGCGGATATTCTGGAGTGCTCGACATTAGCGGCGGGCGCGTGCGGGTGAATGGCACGTTGGGCGGGAGTTCCATGGAAACCCTGGTAAGCAATGGCGCTACTTTGGGCGGCTCGGGCACGATCGGTGGCTCGGTGAGCATTGCCGATGGTATTCTTGCGGCAGGCAATTCTCCCGGCACACTGACGATTGGCGGCTCGCTGTCACTGACCTCCGCATCACTGCTTTCGTTTGAACTGGGCGCTCCAGATCTGGCGCCGGGAACGGGCAGTGATCTGATCACCGTCGGCGGCAATCTGGTGCTCGACGGCACGCTGAACATCATAGATGTCGGTGGGTTTGGCGGCGGACTGTACCGATTGATCAATTACGGCGGCTCGCTAACCGACAACGGAATCGAAATCGGCACGGTTCCGGCAGCGTTTCTAGCGGATGGATTCACGCTCGATGTCGCAACCGCCGGGCAGGTCAACCTGCTGGTGGCTGCGCCGGAGACCGATTTCATTTTCTGGGATGGCGGCAATAGCAGCGCAAACGGCCGGATCGACGGCGGTACCGGCACGTGGACGGTGGATGGAACCAATTGGACGGTAGCGGGCGGCAGCGCCAACGGTAACTATGATCCGGCTGATTTCCTCATTTTTACATCTCCGGACACAGCCTCTCCCAGCGCCGTCACGAGGGCCTTTGCAGCCACGCCCAGCGCGGCAACGGGCACAGTGACTGTCGATGGTACGGCGGGTCAGGTGACCCTGGCGAATGGCGTACAGTTCGCGGCAGACGGCTACACAATTACCGGCGACGCCCTGAGTCTCATCAGCGGAGAAATAATTTTTCGCGTGGGTGATGGCACTGCGTCAGGAGCCAGTTTCGTTGCTACTATCGAATCCGCGCTGACCGGTTCGGGCGGTCTGGCCAAGACCGATCTCGGCACGCTGATTCTGCTCGGGGTCAATAGCTATGATGGCGGCACGCGGGTGGCATCGGGCACGCTGCAGGGCAATGCCACCAGCCTTCAGGGTGATATCGCGGTAGAACAGGACGGAACGCTCCTGTTCGATCAGACAGGCGCCGGGGAATATTCAAGCGCCATAAGCGGGCGCGGCGCCTTGGTGAAGGAAGGCGCAGGCACGCTGTTGTTCTCGGGTAATTCCTCCAGCTATTCCGGCCACGCCCTGCTATCCGCAGGCGGCATCAACCTGACCGGACAATTGGGATCAAATTTGCTGGGTGGTAGCCTGACCACGGCTGCGGGCACGGTGCTATCGGGCAATGGCACAGTTGCCAATCTCGATCTTGGCGGCACAATTGCGCCGGGTACCGGTTCGGACACGGCCACATTCAACGTGCTCGGCACGGCGACGATCCGCACCGGTTCGACCTATCAGGTCGACCTCGCTGCATCGGGCGCGAGTGACCAGATCCATGCCGATGGTGATCTGATCATCGAGGGTGGCACCGTAGCCGTCAACCTGCTTGACCCCGATCTGTCCTATGTGGACGGCTCGCGGTTCATCATCGCGGAAGGGGGCACGGGCCTCTCCGGCACGTTCGACCGGCTGACCGAAAATTCTGCATTCCTTGATTTCACGCTGGGTTATGATTCCAGCACGGCCTTCCTGACTCTCGGGCTAGCGCGGATGTTCCCCGATGTGGCGCTCACTTTCAATCAGCGGCAGGCCGCGACCGGATTGATGGAGCTGGACCAAACCGCTGCTTCGGATAGTCTGGCGGTGTATAATGCCCTGTTGATGCTCGATGCAGACAGCGCGCGGGCGGCCTTCGACCTGACATCGGGCGAGATTTATTCGGACGTCTTGATATCCGCCCAACGGTCAGCCTTTGCTTCCAACGCAGCTCTCGCGTTGCGCAGCATGGACCTCGGCAAAGCCGGATGGGACGCCTGGATTGACGGCGGCTTGGGGCACGGACGCGTGTCGGACGATGGCAACGGCGCCCGCTTCACCAGCGATACGCGAAACATCGCGCTGGGCCTCGATTACCACGGTGACGATGATCGCTGGGCAGCGGGGTTCGGTGGTGGATGGACCAGCACCGATGTCGATAACAGTACGCGCCTTTCCTCCGCCAAGCTCAACGGGTGGATTGTCAATGGCTTCGTCCGCTACGGCGATTTTGGTCGCGGATTGACGGCAGTAGGAACCGCGTCGCATTCTTCCAGCGACGGCAATGTCGCTCGGGCCATTCGGTTCGGTTCGATTGACCGCATCACCGGCGCGGAAATCAAGACATCCACAAC
>CAWUKF010000083.1:0-9298 GCA_963922745.1 uncultured Sphingomonadales bacterium | reverse complement strand
GCGCCGCCGTCGCTGCGCATCTGGTGCGGCTCGACGGTCGAGGAAGAAGATATCCGCCGACTGCTGCAGTGGATCGAATGGGCTTATGCTCAGGTGAAATCCGAACTTTCCTAGCTTTATGCCGCCCCGGCCACGGCCGGGGCCAAAAGCCCTGCATCATCGATTTTGGAGGCCGCCGCGCGCTGGCCTGCCTATCCCAACAAGGAATCCAGAATATGCCAAAAGTACTTATATCCGACAAAATGGACCCAAAAGCCGCCCAGATCTTCCGTGAGCGCGGATGCGAAGTGGATGAAATAACCGGACAGACACCGGAAGAGCTGATGAAGATCATCGGCGAATATGATGGTCTCGCCATCCGTTCCTCGACCACGGTCACCCCAGAGATTCTGGCCGCCGCGACCAATCTGAAAGTGGTTGGCCGCGCCGGTATCGGCGTCGACAATGTCGATATCCCGGCAGCTTCCGCAAAGGGCGTTGTGGTCATGAACACGCCGTTCGGCAACAGCATCACGACCGCGGAACACGCAATCGCGCTGATGTTTGCGCTTGCTCGCCAATTGCCACAGGCTGACGTCTCGACTCAGGCCGGCAAATGGGAAAAATCCAAATTCATGGGTGTCGAGCTGACCAGCAAGACGCTCGGCCTTATCGGCGCCGGCAATATCGGTTCGATTGTCGCCGAACGCGCGATTGGTCTCAGAATGAAGGTTGTCGCCTATGACCCGTTCCTGACCGAAGAACGCGCGGTCGAAATCGGTGTCGAGAAAGTCTCGCTGGATGATCTTCTGGCACGCGCCGACTTCATCACCATGCACACGCCGCTCACCGACCAGACGCGCAATATCCTGTCCGCGGAAGCGATCGCGAAGACCAAGCCCGGCGTTCGGATCATCAACTGCGCCCGCGGTGGCCTGATCGACGAAGCAGCGCTGAAGGAAGCCCTGGAGTCGGGCCATGTCGCCGGCGCCGCGCTGGACGTTTATGCGCAGGAACCCGCCAAGGAGAACGCCCTGTTTGGCACCAAAAACCTGATCTGCACCCCGCATCTCGGTGCTTCGACCAGCGAGGCCCAGGTCAATGTAGCAATCCAGGTTGCCGAGCAAATGGCCGATTATCTGGTCAACGGCGGTGTCGAAAACGCGCTCAACATGCCGAGCCTCTCGGCCGAACAGGCGCCGAAGCTCAAACCCTATATGGCGCTGGCGACCCAGCTGGGTTCGCTCGTCGGTCAGCTCGCTGCCGACCAGATCAAGGGAGTCGCCGTGGAAGTGGAAGGCGCAGCCGCCGAACTCGACCAGAAGCCGATTACCGCAGCCGTTCTGGCCGGGCTGATGCGGGCCTATAGCGATACGGTGAACATGGTCAACGCACCCTATCTGGCGAAGGAGCGCGGCCTTGATGTCCGCGAAATCCGCCACGAGCGCGAAGGCGATTATCACACGCTGGTCCGGGTATCGGTAACCACCGACGAAGGCGAAAAATCGGTTGCCGGCACCCTGTTCGGCTCCTCCGGTCCACGCCTGGTGGAGATGTTCGGGATCAAGGTCGAAGCCGATCTGGAAGGCGACATGCTCTATATCGTCAACCAGGATCAGCCCGGTTTTATCGGCAGCGTCGGCTCGACGCTCGGCGCAGCTGGTGTCAATATCGGCACCTTCCATCTGGGCCGTCGCAGCGATGCCCCAGGCGGGGAAGCGGCCTTGCTGCTTTCGATCGATTCTCCGGTTGAAGAGACGGTGCTGTGGTCCGTTTGCCAATTGGAAGGCGTGAAGACGGTCAAGGCGCTGAAGTTTTGATGCGATAGCAACAGACCCAAGAAAAAAGATGGCCTGAGCCTGTGCTTGGGCTATGGAGCATGGCCATGCCGAAGCCATCCAATCTCTTGCCCGAAGGGTTCCATGACGCGCTGCCGCCTTACGCCGAGGCGGCATCGCGGCTGGAACGCGATGTCCTCGATACGCTGGCGAGCCATGGCTATGCCCGGGTCATGCCTCCGCTGGCGGAATATGAGGATGGCCTGACCGAACGGATGCAGGGAGCATCGCGAAGCGATCTGATGCGCTTTGTCGATCCGATTTCCCAGCGTACATTGGCGCTACGACCGGACATGACCATGCAGATCGGCCGGATTGCCAAGACCAGTCTGGCCGACCGGCAGCGGCCGCTTCGGCTCAGCTATTCGGGCCAGGTGCTGAAGTTGCGGTCGGGGCAATTGCAGCCGGAACGGAGCCGGTTGCAGATTGGTGCCGAACTGATCGGCAGCGACAGTGTTGTCGCGGCGAGCGAGATCGTTTCGGTCGCAATTGAAGCGCTGGAGCGCGCCGGCGTTGCCGGCATCACGGTCGATTTCACCCTGCCCGATCTGATCGACATTTTGGCAGCGGGACCGCTGCCGCTGAACCCGGCCCAGATTGCCGAAGTGCGCGGGGAACTGGACATGAAGGACGCCGGCGGCCTCAGCGCCATGGGGGCGACCGGCTATCTGCCTCTGATCGAAGCGACCGGCCCGTTTGACGAGGCAATGGCAAAATTGCGGTCCTTTGACCGCGATAACCTGCTGAGCTCCCGGCTGGACGGCGTTTCGCAGATTGCCGACAGCATCAGGGGTCAGGCCAGTCTCACCCTAGACCCGACCGAGCGACACGGATTTGAATATCAGAACTGGTTTGGCTTCACCCTCTATGCCGACAGTTTTATCGGCGCCCTAGGCCGCGGCGGCAGCTACGAAATCGCGCGCGCAGACGGCCAAACCGAAGCTGCGGTAGGCTTCTCGCTCTATCCGGATCCACTGATCAGCGCAGGTTTCGGAGCCAAAGCCCGCGACCAGATATTCTTGCCGCTCGGACATGACCAAAACGCCGCTGCCAAGCTGCGGCAAGCGGGCTGGCGGACGGTCGCCGCGCTTTCCGAACAGGATCAGGCACAGGCGCTGGGATGCACACATATATTGAACGGCGACCAGCCGGAACCCTTGTAGGAAAGAGTCTAATATGGCCAATGTAACGGTAATCGGCGCGCAATGGGGCGATGAGGGCAAGGGCAAGATTGTCGACTGGCTGTCCGAACGCGCTGATGTCGTGGTCCGTTTCCAGGGCGGCCACAACGCCGGTCACACGCTGGTTGTCGATGGTGCGGTCTACAAGCTGTCGCTACTGCCCTCTGGCATTGTGCGCGGCGCGCTGTCGATCATCGGCAATGGCGTGGTGCTCGATCCCTGGCACCTGCGCGACGAGATCAAGAAGCTGGAAAGCCAGGGCGTTACGATCAATACCGACAATTTCGGCATTGCAGAAACCTGCCCGCTGATCCTGCCGATCCACCGTGACCTTGACGCCATGCGCGAAGATGCGAGCGGCAAGGGCAAGATCGGCACCACCCGGCGCGGCATCGGGCCGGCGTATGAGGACAAGGTCGGACGCCGCGCGATCCGGGTCTGCGATCTTGCTCATCTCGACGATCTGGGTCCACAGCTCGACCGGCTCTGTGCGCATCATGACGCCCTGCGTGCTGGCTTTGGCGAACCGCCGGTGGATCGCGAGCGGCTGCTCAACGATCTCAAGGAAATCGCCGACAGCGTGCTGCAATATGCCCAGCCGGTCTGGAAACGCCTCAACGAAGCGCGCCGTGATGGCAAACGAATATTGTTCGAAGGCGCGCAAGGCGTGCTGCTCGACGTCGATCACGGCACCTATCCGTTCGTCACCAGCTCGAACACGATCTCGGGCACCGCGGCGGGCGGCTCCGGCATAGGCCCCTCCGGCACCGGCTACGTTCTCGGCATCACGAAGGCCTATACGACCCGCGTCGGCTCTGGTCCGTTCCCGACCGAATTGGATGACGAGATAGGTCAGCGACTGGGCGAGCGCGGGCACGAATTTGGAACGGTCACCGGTCGTCAGCGGCGCTGTGGCTGGTTTGACGCCGTGCTGGTGCGACAGGCTTTGGCGGTGTCCGGCGTCGCCGGAATCGCGTTGACCAAGCTTGACGTGCTGGACGGCTTCGCGGAGCTGAAAATCTGCGTCGGCTATGATCTCAATGGTGTGACCTATGATTATCTGCCGCCCCATCATCAGGACCAGTCGGCGGTCAGACCGATTTACGAAACCCTGGAAGGCTGGAGCGAGTCCACTGCCGGCGCGCGCAGCTGGGCGGATTTGCCAGCGCAGGCGATCAAATATATCCGGCGGGTCGAGGAGCTGATCCAGTGTCCGGTCGCACTGGTAAGCACATCGCCGGAGCGTGATGATACGATATTGGTGACGGATCCGTTCGCGGATTGACGTTGGAGGTCGAGCAAATGCAGATTGCGATCTTTTACGGCTCCTACCGGCAGGATCGCAATGGCATCAGCTACGCCCGCTATCTTGCCAAGGCCTTTCAGGACGGCGGAGACCAGGTCGACCTGATTGACGCGCAGGACGTAAATCTCCCCATGCTTGATCGTATGTACAAGGAATACGCCAAAGGCAGTGCGCCCACGGCCATGGAAAAAGTCGCCTCGATCATTAGACAAGCCGATGGGTTCGTGTTCGTTGCCGGCGAATATAATTGGGGTGTGCAACCTGGCCTTAAGAACCTGACCGATCATTTTCTGGAGGAATGGTTCTGGCGACCGGCTGCGATTGCCAGCTATTCTGCGGGACCGTTCGCCGGGATACGGGCGATGATGCATTGGCGCGCCATCCTCGGAGAGATGGGAATGGTCGTCACATCGACATCATTGGCGCTCGGTGGTGTGCACAAGGCCTTTGACGAAACCGGCGCTCCAACTGGCGACGATGGAGAACGGCTGCAACGCAATTTCCCGAAATTTGCAGCCGACCTGCGCTGGTGGGCGGAAGCCGCGATGGCGCAGCGCGCGAACCAGGCTCCTCCCTACTAGCCGCTGCTAGACATCATCCGCTGAGATCAGTTCCTCACGATCAAGTTCACCCGTCATCGCCGCCACCGTTACCGCAACCGCCGCATCGCCCGAGACATTGGTTGTCGTCCGCATCATATCCATGATCCGGTCGACACCGGCGACAAAGGCGATGGTTTCAAGCGGCACGCCGACACTACCAAAGACCAGAGCCATCATGATCAGGCCGGCGCCGGGGATCCCGGCCGCGCCGATCGCGCCGAGAGTGGCGGTTATCGAAATCATCAAATAGTCGCCCCATGACAGATCGACGCCGAATATCTGCGCACCGAACAGCGTAGCCAGCCCCAGATACATGGCAGTACCGTTCATATTGATGGTGGCGCCGAGGGAGATCACAAAGCTCGAGACGCTGGGCGAAACGCCCAGATTTCGTTCCGCACAGCGCAGGGTCACCGGCAGCGTCGCATTGGAAGAGGCGGTCGAATAGCTCACCGCCATCGCATCGACAATGCCCCGAAAAAAATCGATCGGTGGCAGCTTGGCGAGAAAGCGGATCATCGACGAATAGATGATCGTGATGATCAGCAGGCAGCCGAGATAGTTCAGCCCGACCAGCTTGGCGAGGCTGACCAGTGCGTCGGTACCGAAGCTGCCGGCGACCCAGGCCATCAGCGCGAAGACGCCGAACGGAGTCAATTCCATGACGATCATCGTCACTTTCTGCATCACGATCGCGCCCGAATCGAAAATCTTGGCAACCGGCTCGCCTTCCTCCTTCGCCATCAAAATGCCAATACCGATGAGCAGTGCGAATACGATCAGCGGCAGAACCTGGACATCGGCCATTACCTGGACCGGGCTTTCCGGGACAATCGACAGGATCATATCGGTCCAGCTTGTCGCGTTCGGCGTCGGTGTAACACCCATGGTGATGCCGCTGGTGTCGACACCAATGCCCGGCTTGATCAGCGTGCCCAGCGCCAGCCCCAGCCAAACCGCGATCTGACCGGTCACCACGAAAAGCAGCATCGCCCTGCCTCCGACCGCGCCCAGCTTGCGCAAATCGCCGATCGCGGCCACGCCCGAAACCAATGAGAAGAAGATCAGCGGCACGACCAGCATCTTGATCGACTTGATGAAGAAATCGCCTATCCATTTGATGGCCTCGGACTCGGGGCCCCATAACAGCCCCGTAATCACGCCGAGGACAAGGGCAGCGATAACCCGCTGCCAAAGCGGAATCCTGAACCAGAAAGCGAGCATGCGATTGTCCCCGATAATTATGCTTTATCCATGCCTATCCTTCGCGAGAGGGCGCGGCAAGCCCTTAGGAGAGGCTTACATCCAGAAGCTGATCGCGAGACAGGTCGAGAGTCCGACGCCAAAGGTGAGCGGAATGCCCGCCTTGAAGAAATCGGTAAACCGGTAGTTGCCCGCGGCATAGACCAGAGTGTTCGTCTGATAACCAATCGGCGTCGCGAAGCTGGCGGAGGCGGCGAACATCACTGCAATGACCAGCGGCCGGGGGTCGACCCCCAGATCGTTGCCGAGGGCGATGGCAATCGGTGTGATGATAATCGCGACCGCGTTGTTGGTCACAATCTCGGTCATGACTACCGACAGGATATAGATGGCAAACACCAGGCCCCATGGCGGCACGTCCCGCAGGAACGGTGTCAGCTCATTGACGATCAGGTCGACGCTGCCCGCCTGCTGAAGACCCAAACCGACCGCAAGCATGCCAAAGATCAAGACCAGCACATTGCCGTCGATCGAGCCCCAGGCTTCTTCCGCGTCGATGCAGCGCGCCAGCAGGATTGCACCAACCGCCAGAATTGCGGCAACGGCCAGCGGAATGATGTTGAGCGCGGCGAGCACCACCACGGCGACCAGCGCGCCTATCGCGATCGGTGCTCGATCCCGGCGGAAAGCCCGGATCTTGGTGTGCCCGACGCCAAACAGATTGGGATTTTGATACATGCGCCGGATGTCTTCGCTGGATCCGGTTACCAGCAAGCGGTCAGCGGCATGGATGCGGGCATTGGTCAGGTCCGAGCGCGGCAGGTTGCGGAATCGGGTCATGCCCAGGATGCGCACATTGAGCTGCGACAGAAAGGGAATGTCATAGAGCCGGTTGCCGATGCTGGGATGGCTCGGTGCCACCGTGGCCTCGACCAGCTCTTCACCCAGCGGGCCGACATCGCCCTGGTGCACAATCCCGACCTTGAAGTCTTCGGATTTCCTGAGCGAGATAAGCTCGGCGAGATCGAGCTGCACGACAATCCGGTCGCCGGCTCGAAGCTCGTGAAAATCCAGATCGTGGCGGATATAGCTGCTCAATCGCTTGACGGCAGTGACCTTGATGCCCGCGCGACGCAATTCCGGTATCGCAGCGAGCTTCTTGTCGATTACCGTGGCGTCGCGGCGCACGGTCAGTTCGGTCAGGAAATCGCTCTCGTCGCTGCTGTCGAACTGGCCTTTGACATCCCCGCCGGGAAGCAGCCAGCTGCTGAACAACACCATCATGACGGTTCCTGCAACCGCGGCAATCAACCCGTAAGGCGTGATTTCGAAAATCCCGAAGCTCTTCAGACCCTGTTCGCTTGCGACGGAATCGACAATCAGGTTGGTCGAGGTGCCGATCAGGGTGGTCGTCCCGCCCAAAATGCAGATGAAGCTAAGCGGTATGAGCAGCTTCTTTGACGAAAAGCCGGTGGCTCGCGAGAGGCGCAGGATGATCGGGATCAGCACAATCACCACCGGCGTATTGTTCATGAAAGCCGAGGCGACAAAGGCACCCAGAAACATCTCGGCAACGGCAAGCTTGGGATGGCGCTTGGCACGCTTGATGATGAATCCGGCTATGGCATCAATCGTTCCGGTCCTGAGCAGCGCACCCGACAGGATGAACATCGCCGCAATCGTGATCGGTGCCGTGTTGGAAAAGACTGAAAACAGGCCATCAGAGTCGATGATGCCGAGAAACAGGAACATGCAGGCACCCAGCACCGCGACAACCGCCGCAGGAAACCGCTCCATGATAAACCCGGCAAACAGGAAGCCGAGAATCACCAGCCCGATGACAGCCTTGTGTGCCTGAATATATTCATTGATGACATGCAGGATCAGATCAATCATGGATCAGGAACAGCCTTCAATATAGCCGACTGGATCCGCCAGACCGGCCCGAAGGCTGGTGACTCGCTTCTTGCCATTGGGGCCCTGGACAGGCGCGGAGGAAAATTCTTCGCCGCCTTCTTCGGGCATCGCCGTCTCGAAAACCATCTTGCTGCGCCCGTCACCGGACCGGAGCACCAGATAGGATCCGGCGTCACCCAGATAGGGATGCGGCTCCATTGTCAGCCAGTTTGTGTAAATGGCGGCAATCTCCGGCTCGGTCATTCCGATCATCGCACCGGACCGCGTCCGCCATTTCCCGGGCTCATCACCGGCATCGACATCAATGCGCACCAGCCTGTTGTCATTGATCATCAAGGCGACACCGGGATATTCCTGCCTGTTCGCCAGATAGTGGCAGGCGAGATATTCGTCGTCGGCTTGCCAGTCTGCCGATCGCTGCGGATCGCTGAATCCCAGCGCCTGGAGCTCGGCTTCGGTCATGCCGATCCGCACGGGTCCAAGGCCTTCAAAGGTCAGGCTCGGCGGCGGGCTTGTCGCGCCTGCCAAACATAGCAGCGCGAGCGGCAGCGTTGCGAGCTTCACGAGATACCTCATCCACATTGCGCCCGATGGAGCAATTTCTGGTCAGCCAGCACAAGTGCCATCATTGCCTCGACCACCGGAACGCCGCGGATGCCGACGCAGGGATCATGCCGTCCCTTGGTGACGATCTCGGTTGCCGTGCCTTCGCGGGTGACGGTTTCGACCGGTGTGAGGATAGAACTGGTCGGCTTGAACGCTACCCGGCAAACAACCGGTTGGCCGGTGGAAATACCCCCGGCGGTCCCGCCGCTGTGATTGGCCAGGAACTTCGGACCATCCTCACCCGGCCGCATGGCATCGGCATTCTGCTCGCCACGGAGGCGGGCGGCCGCAAAGCCATCGCCAATCTCGATGCCCTTGGTCGCGTTTATGGTCATCATGGCAGCGGCAATCTCGCTGTCCAGCTTGGCATATACCGGCGCTCCCCAGCCAGCCGGGACCCCGACCGCCTCGCAGGCGACAATAGCCCCCAGGCTGCTGCCATCCTTGCGGGCATCGTCAACCAGCGCTTCCCATCGCTTGGCGGCCTCTGCATCCGGGCAGAAGAAAGGATTATTGCCGATCTCGGCTGCATCAAATTGTGCCGGATCAACGGCATCGCCGCCGATTTCGGCAACCCACGCCCGAACCGTGACTTCCGGAATCACCAGCCGTGCCACCGCTCCCGCTGCCACGCGCGCCGCCGTTTCGCGGGCGCTGGACCGGCCG
>CAWUKF010000082.1:0-9319 GCA_963922745.1 uncultured Sphingomonadales bacterium | reverse complement strand
GCCTAATCGCTGAAGCGATAAGGCTCTGTATCCTTCTCCCTCACGGGAGAAGGGCTGTGAATTATCGTGTCAATTTCTTATAAGCCACCCTTGTAGGCCGATCCGCTGCAACGCCCAGTCTCCGCCTTTTGTCCTCTTCATAGGCTTCAAAGTTCCCTTCAAACCACTCCACATGGCTATCCCCTTCAAACGCCAGGATATGCGTCGCCAGGCGATCGAGGAAGAAGCGGTCATGGGAGATGACCACGGCGCAGCCGGCGAAGCCTTCGAGGGCGTCTTCCAGCGCGCGCAGGGTTTCGACGTCGAGATCGTTGGTGGGCTCGTCGAGCAGCAGCACATTGCCGCCCTCCTTCAGCATCTTGGCGAGATGGACGCGGTTGCGTTCGCCGCCGGAGAGCTGGCCGACCTTTTTCTGCTGGTCGACGCCCTTGAAGTTGAACGCGCCGACATAGGCGCGGGTCTGGACTTCGTTTTTGCCGAAGGTGAAAAAGTCGTGGCCGCCGGAAATTTCTTCCCAGATATTCTTTGACGGATCGAGCGTGTCGCGGCTCTGGTCGACATAGCCGAGCTTGACGGTCTCGCCGAGTTCCAGCGAACCACTGTCGGGCGTTTCCTGACCGGTGATGATCCGGAACAGCGTGGTCTTGCCGGCGCCGTTGGCCCCGATAATGCCTACAATGCCGCCGGGTGGCAGCGAGAATTCGAGATCTTCGAACAGGAGCTTGTCGCCATAGGCCTTGGTCAGACCCTTGGCCTCGATCACCTTGGAGCCGAGCCGTTCCGGGGTCTGGATCAGGATCTGGGCCTTGCCGACGACGCGATTTTCCTGCGAAGCGACGAGATCGTCGAATGACTTGATACGCGCCTTGGACTTGGTCTGTCGCGCTTTCGGGCTCTGCCGCATCCACTGCAGCTCGTTCTCGATCGCCTTCTGGCGGCTCTTGTCCTCGCGTTCTTCCTGCTCCATCCGCTTGGCCTTGGCTTCCAGCCAGTTGGAATAATTGCCTTCGAACGGGATGCCCTTGCCGCGGTCGATTTCGAGCACCCAGTTGACGACATTGTCGAGAAAGTAGCGGTCATGGGTGACGAGAATGACGTTGCCGGCATAGTCGATCAGATGCTTTTCCAGCCAGGCGACGCTTTCGGCGTCGAGATGGTTGGTCGGTTCATCGAGCATCAGGATTTCCGGCTTGTCGAGCAGGAGGCGGCAGAGCGCGACGCGACGCTTTTCACCACCGGAGAGATCGGTCACCGGGCTGTCGCCGGGCGGGCAGCGCAAGGCTTCCATCGCGATTTCGAGCTGATTGTCGAGCGTCCAGCCATCGACCGCATCGATCTTTTCCTGCAGCGTGCCCATTTCTTCCATCAGCGCGTCAAAATCGGCGTCTTCCGGCGGATCGCCCATGATATTGGAAATTTCGTTGAAGCGGTCGACCAGATCGGCGACTTCGCGGACGCCGTCCATGACGTTTTCCTTGACCGTCTTGCTCTCGTCGAGCTGCGGTTCCTGGGCCAGATAGCCGACGCGAATGCCCTCGCCTGCCCAGGCTTCGCCCTGGAATTCCTCATCCTGGCCGGCCATGATCTTCATCAGGGTCGATTTACCGGCACCGTTCTTACCGATAATGGCGATTTTCGTGCCTGGCAGAAACTGCAGGTGGATATTGTCGAGTACGGGTTTGGGAGCACCGGGGAAGGTCTTGGTCAGACCCTTCATGACATAGCTATATTGGACGGCCATTGGTTTCGCTTTCTTGTCTTGTTGCGCGAGCCCTGAACCTGTCGAAGGGCGCGGTTTGCAGCACCGGCCTCGACAAGCGCAGCATTCACGGAAAATGGGGCTTGTTTGATGGCCCATGTAGCTATTCCGACCGCGCGTCGCAAGAGACCATTGGCAAAGCGCAAAAGGCGGGTTAGTCATCCGGTCATGAGAAAAATATCCCAAATGCTCGCTGGCGCGACCGCGCTGTTTCTTTCCACCTCGGCCCTCGCCGGCCCGTCCGATGTGATCGCGCTGCAGGACAAGGCGCTCAAGGACGATGTCGCTTATGATATCGTCGAGGGCCTGACCACCGAGATTGGGCCGCGACAGGCAGGGACCGAAGCGGAAGCGCGAGCGCGGGACTGGGCGGTTGCCAAGCTCAAGGCGCTTGGTTTCAGCAACATCCGCAGCGAGCCCTATATGATGCCGACCTGGATCCGCGGAAAGGAAACGGCGGTTGTTGTCAGCCCTTTCCCGCAGAAACTGGCGGTTACCGCTCTCGGCAATAGCGGCAGCACCGGTGACCAGGGCCTGACCGCCGAGATCGCCTATTTTCCGACCCTGGCCGATCTGATCGCCGCGCCGGATGGCAGCCTTAAAGGCAAGATCGCTTTTGTCAGCCATGCGATGAAAGCCACCCAGGACGGTTCCAGCTATGGCGCTTTTGGTCCGGCGCGCTTTGTCGGACCGAATATCGCGGCCAAAAAGGGCGCTGCCGCCATCGTCATCCGGTCGGCGGGAACCGACCATCATCGCAACCCGCACACCGGCAACACCAATTTCGAGAAGGGCGTGACACCGATCCCGGCTGGGGCACTGTCTATTCCCGATGCGGAAAATCTGGAACGCATGGTGAAGCGTGGCAAGCCGGTAAAACTGAAACTGGTGCTGACACCGCAGAATATCGGTCAGCAGGAATCCGGCAATGTGATCGCCGAACTGCCCGGCAGCGATCCGTCACTGGGGATGATCGTGATTGCCTGCCATCTCGACAGCTGGGACCTGGGAACGGGCGCGATCGATGATGGTGCCGGCTGCGCCATCATTACCGCTGCGGCCAAGCAGATCATGGCAGCGGGGCAACCGAAGCGCACCATCCGGCTGCTCTGGGCGGGGGCCGAGGAAGTCGGCCTGTGGGGTGGCAATGCCTATGGCGAGGCGCGCAAGGGTGACAAACATGCGCTGGCTATGGAATCGGACTTTGGTGCCGACCGGGTCTGGCGCGTGGACTTCAGTCTGCCGGAGACGGCCAAGCCGCTCGCCGACCGGATTGCCAATGCATTGCAGCCGCTCGGTATCGGGCGCGGCCAGCAGCCGGCGAGCGGCGGTGCCGATGTCCAGGCAATCATCCGCAACAATAATCTCGCGGTTATCGATCTGCAGCAGGACGGCACCCGCTATTTCGATCTTCACCATACGCCCGACGATACCCTCGACAAGATCGATCCGGAGCAATTGCGGCAGAATGTAGCCGCGTGGACCACGGTGCTGGCGATCGTCGGCAATGACGACAGCGACCTGACGATGCCGCCAAAAGAATGAGAAATTCGCATATCCTGATCCTCGTCGCGCTGATCCTGACCGGTTGTTCCGAAACGCCGGTCGAGGAAAAGGGAGACGAGGCGATCGCCGAGCATGAACAGCAGATCAAGGAGGATGCCCGTTCGCTGGAGAAAGCGGCGGACGAGGCGGCGAAGGTGATGGAGGAGGATATTGAAGCCTCACTGGCCGCCGACGGCATCGGCGATCCGGCTGCACCGTCGCCAGCGCCGAAAGAGACGGAAAACTAGCCTCTCGGCAGTATCAGCGTCGCTCGCAGGCCACCTGTCTCACGATTATTGAGAATGATGTCGCCGCCATGGTCGCGTGCGATGGCGCGCGCCAGAGTGAGGCCGAGACCGGAACCACCGGTGGCGCGGTTGCGCGAGGATTCGCCGCGCCGGAACGGCTCGAACATCGCATCCATCTGGTCCGCGGCGAGGCCTGGCCCGACGTCATCGACATGTATCATCAGCCTGTCACCAGAGTTTTCCACAGAAATGTCCGCAGATTTGCCGTAGAGCACGGCGTTGCCGATCAGGTTGCGCAGCGCCCGGCGGATCAGTGTCTCGCGGACCAGCGCGCTCTGTTTTTCTCCCCGCTCATAGCGGACATCCTTGCCGAGATCGCCAAATTCGTCGACCACCGTCTCGATCAGCGAGCGGATATCGACGGGGTCGGCCTGCTGCTGCGAGCGGCCGAGGCGCGCCAGCGACAGGATATCGTCCAGCATATGGTCGATATCCTCGATGCCGGCGATCATCCGCTCGCGGTCGGTCTCGTCCTCGACGCTTTCGACCCGCACCCGCAGGGCTGCCAGGGGGGTGCGGAGATCGTGCCCGATCGCCCCCAGCATCACGTCCTTTTCGCTGATCATCCGGCTCACCCGGCTGCTCATCGCGTTGAACGCCCGGATCAGTTCGCGCGTGTCGGGCGGCCCCTGCTCCGGGAGTTCATCGGTCTCGCCGGGACGAAAGGCGTGAGCCCGCGCGGTCAGCGATTTTAGCGGCCGGGAGATATAGCGACCGAGCAGGATCAGCGGAACCAGCAGCAGCAGATAGATAGTGACGGTCTGGAACAAAAGCGTCCGGATCAGCAGCGGCGTGCGCTGGCGGACGGCGGAAGCAATGCTGACCCATTGTCCGTTGGCCTGTTGCGCAGAGATGATGACAAAGCCGCTGGTCTCGGTCGGAGCCGGCTTGCCCCCCATCGAGCGGTTGATCGGATTGTTGCGCCAGGCGCCGCGATTGGTGCCGATCAGATACCCGGACATGGCGGTCGGCAGTTCCCGGACGAAGGTCGCCCGGATCTCGGAAAAGTCGAGCCCCATATTGGCGAAAGCCTGGCCGGCCCGCACTTCCAGTTCCGGCAGGCGCGGCATTGTTCCGGTGATGGCGCTTTCGGGGCCGTATTTCAGTTGCCCCCAGCGCCGCAGCCGCATCGCTCCGCCGCGACGTTCCGGACGATTCCCCGCCTGGCGGTCCAGGCCGAACGCTATGCGCGATACCGCAGCGGTGGAGGATTCAACCAGATTCTGGTTTTGCGCACCGCGATAGAGGAGAAAGCTGTTGATGCCCTGGGCCAAGAGCAGCATCAGCGCCACCACCAGCAACAGCTGGCCGACGAGACTGCGGGGCCAGAGCCACTTCACAGCGAACGAACCTCGCCCGCGAGAACATAGCCGCCGCCCCAGACGGTCTTGATGATTTCCGGGTTTTTCGGATCGGCCTCGATCTTGCGACGCAAGCGGCTGATCTGATTGTCGACGGCGCGGTCGAAGGCATGGGCTTCGCGGCCCTGGGTGATGTCGAGCAGCTGGTCGCGATTGAGCACCTTGCCGGCGCGCGAGACCAGGGCCAGCAGCATCTGATATTCGCCGGTCGAAAGCGAAATATTGACGCCGTCGGCATCGACCAGGCTGCGCTTGTCGCATTTCAGGGTCCAGCCGGAGAACTGATAGACGCCACCCGAAGTGCCGACCGGGCTGGCGCCGCCCTTTTCCGCGCGGCGCAGCACAACCTTGATCCGGGCGACCAGCTCGCGCGGGCTGAACGGCTTGGTAACATAATCGTCGGCACCCAGTTCGAGCCCGATGATCCGCTCGGTTTCCTCGGTTCTGGCGCTGATGAAGATGACCGGGATATCGGTCTTGTCGGTAACGAATCGACACAGGCTGAGACCGTCTTCGCCGGGCATCATGATGTCGAGCAGGATGATATCGAAATCATAGGCGTTGAGCAGCGACCGTGCGACGCTGGCATCGCCGGCCTGCTGGACCTTGTAGCCCTGCCTGATCAGATAGTCGGACAGTGGCTCGCGCAGCGAGGCTTCGTCATCGACAAGCAATATGTGAATCTTGTGCGTCATCGCTTCGCCCTATCACAGGAATTGCAAAAAGAAACGGACCGCCAGCCAAATTGAGAAGGGGGATTGGCTGGCGATCCGTTCGCAAAAGAGGGGTTAAGGGATTACCCGCCCTTTTTATTCCATTCGGCGCGACGGGCCTGCCATGCGGCCTTGCGTTCTTCCTTGGTGACCTTGCCGTCCTTGTTGGCATCGGTCATGTCGAAACGGGCCATGGCTGCCGCGGTAAACTCGGCCTTGCTGATCTTCCGGTCGCCATTGGTATCGGCCTTGCCCATCATCGCCATACCGTGGCCACCACGATGACCGCGCATTCCCTTGCCACCGCGCTTGCCGTGCATGGACTTGGCTTCTTCCTGGCTCAGCTTGCCGTTGCCGTCCTTGTCCATCCGGGCAAAGCGCTTGGCCTTGTGGGCGGCGCGGGCGGCTTCGATTTCCGCTCGCGACAGTTCGCCATCACCGTTCGTATCAGTTTTGGCGAAACGCTCGGCCTTTCGGGCGGCGCGGTCCTCATGGGACAGCTGACCGTCTCCATTGACGTCCATCTTCGCGAACCGCTTTTCCAGCGACGCGGTCAGTTCGGCGCGGCTGATTGCGCCGTCGCCATCGGTGTCAGCACGCATGCCGCGGTCTCCGGGAGCCGCGACAGCGACACCGCCAACCATCAGCATTGCGGCAGCGCTCGAGATCAAAATCGTTTTCTTCATGTCTGTTTTCCTCATCGTTCGTTCGGGGCGACGGCTTTTCTTTCCGTCATGATTGCCTTCTACAAAGCGGTTGTCGCTGAACTTTGTCAGAACGGACCAAAATTGTCGCAAATTGTATCAGCGGTAGCTCGCCGTTCATCCTGGCGACAGGCCAGCACGAACCAGCGGGCCCTGTCGATCGCCGACCGAGCTCGATAATTTCTGTCGACCGCGCTCCAAAACATATTTATTGGTTATTCCAAGCGACGAAATTGGCGGGAAGAAATATTGAATGTCCATCATAGGGGCCGGTGAAACAGCAACACAGGGTGTAACCGATCCGCTGATTTTCAAGCAGCTGGCGAATAATATGCCGGTGCTGTGCTGGATGGCCGATCCGAGCGGCTATATCACCTGGTATAATGATCGGTGGCACGAATATTGCGGAACGACCCCCGCCGAGATGGAAGGGTGGGGATGGCAATCCGTCCACGACCCGGAAAAATTGCCCGATGTCATGCTGGCTTGGACATCATCTATCGAGTCCGGCCAGGCGTTTGACATGACCTTTCCGCTGCGCAGCGCCCTGGGCGAATATCGATCATTTCTCACCCGGATCACGCCCTATCACGACGAGGATGGCCAGATAAGCCACTGGTTCGGGATCAACATAGATGTCGCGGAACAGGAAGAAACGGCAAGGCGACTCAAGGAACAGAGCTACGCGCTGGAACGCGTGCTGGCCGAGCGGCAGGCGATTCTGGATCAGCTGGGCGAAGGGGTTATCATCACCGATGCCGACGGTGAGATTGTCTATATGAACGACAGGGCGCAGATTCTCCACGGGCAGAAGAAGCTCGGGGTGTCACCCGATGATTATTCCAGCACCTTTCAGCTTCTGACCGTCGATCGCGAACCCTATCCAGTCGATAAGTTGCCGCTCACCCGGGCAGTGCGGGACAATATCTCAACCGCAGACAGCGAATGGATCATCCGGCGGGCCGACGGCTCCGAAATACTGGCCAAGGGCAACGCGAAGCCGGTGTTTGACGAGCAAGGCATAAAAATAGCGGCCGTACTGACCATCCGCGATGTCACCCGGACCCGGGCCAACGAACAGGCCTTGAAAGACGCGCTCGATACAAAGGAAATGCTGCTGTACGAAGTCAATCACCGGGTCAAGAACAGCCTCCAGCTGGTCAACTCGCTGCTGTCCCTGCAAGCCGGCCAGGGATCGGACGAACTGCGAGAAAATCTTGAGGACGCCCGGGCACGGATCAATGTCGTCGCGCGCCTGCATGGCCAATTGTATCTGTCGAGCATGCATGATCGCATCGAGGCGGGCGCATTCCTGACAAGCCTGGCCTCCGACACGGTCGAGGCCCTGAAACCGGGAGAGGATATTGTCTTCGCGGCGGAGTGCGATGAGGAAGTGCTCCTGTTGCTCGATCAGGCAATCCCGCTAGCGATAGTTGTGAGCGAACTGATTACCAATGCGCTAAAATATGCCTTTGAAGAGGATGACGAGGGAACGGTGTCGCTCGTGGTGCGTAGAAAGACCGATGGAAAAATCGAGATACAGATCAAGGACGACGGCGTCGGCCTGCCAGACGGCTTTGATCCGGCGGCGTCGACGGGTCTGGGCATGCGCGTATCCTTTGCGCTGGTCCAGCAATTGAGAGGGGAGTTGACCTTCAGCGTATCGGGCCGGGAGACGGTTTTTTCAATATTGTTCACGCCGAAGCCCTTGCGGCCGGCAGTATAGTTTGACTTGGGGTAAATCCATGAACGTTCTTATCGTGGAAGATGAGTTTCTGGTGGCGATGGAAATGGAAACCATTTTGAAGAGCAACGGCATCGCCGTGACCGGTTGCGCCAGCAATATCACCGAGGCGCAAGAGATTGTCCGCGAGAGCGACTGCAATTTCGCTTTGGTAGATATCAATCTGGCCGACGGTGACAGCGGCCTTTCGCTCGCCAGCTGGCTTGCCGAGCAGAATATCCCTTCCCTCCATGTCAGCGGCAATTGCCCGCTGGACCCTGACGCGACAGCCGCAGTGGGGTGCCTGCGAAAGCCGTTCAGCCCGCGTGATCTAATTGGAGCAATGAAAGCGGTGCAGGCAGTGTTGAGCGATGCACAACCGAAACAAGTACCGTCCGGTCTGAAGCTCTTCTAAAGAATCGCTATCTGCGCGAGTTGAGGGAACACGATCCAGGTTTACATCTGCACGATGGAATAGCGCCCCGAGCCTGGCAGTTTACACATTGTCTTCGAGACACGAAGTTCTTCGCCATCCACAATGATGATATCTGCGATGATCATGCAGGGCGTGCCATCGGCCCGCTGGTTTTTTGACGAGACCGTCGAACTGCCTGATACATTCTGGCGAACGGTGCTTTGCCATCCGACCGTTTTACCGACTTCCCCGCTTTCGGTTGCGGCCTGGGTCGCTTCAGCGGCCTGTTCCTGCTCCTCCGGATAAAGCCGACATGCAATCGACTGCGATAGATTATTGGCGCTATCGACCAGAAAATCCCCGACCAGCGGTATCTTTCTGGTCACGCGGGCCATCCGGTCCGCCATCCCGAATATGCCTTTCCGCTTTTTCCGGACGGTGGTTTCGTCGGGCCTGCCCTGCCCATTTCCGCACAATGTATCAAAGGAACTGGCAGCCTCGGCATCTGAAGTAACATCCTCGTCCGCCGGGGTCGGGGCGGGTTGCGAATCCTCCGCTGCCGACACGGGCCCCGGCGGACGAGAAGATTGCTCGATACTCTGGTTGGTGGGCTGGCTAATAGCTTGGTCGCCAATTTGCGCCGTGGCCGGGATAGGTGTCAGCAAAAGCACGATGCTGCTTGCCCAGGCGCAGAAACGCTGGATCACACTAAATTTTCTGGTCAAAATATTCCCTCTCGCCCCCGACCCTAGTCGGAAGGGCGCAGGAAGCGAAACTATTAATGGCCGGAG
>CAWUKF010000081.1:0-9395 GCA_963922745.1 uncultured Sphingomonadales bacterium | reverse complement strand
ATTCGGTCGCTTCAAGTTCTGCACCATAGACGACGCTGCCCGACTGTATATCGTAGCCGAGCGTGCCGCCGTAAAGGAAGCCTTCGACATTGTCGACGCCGGCAATACCAGTATCGATATTGTCATATCCTGCGATCGCGGTGGCTTTTACGCCGGAAAAATCGCCAGTTTCCTGAGCCATTGCGGGGGATGCAAGCACAGATGCTGCAATAGCAACTGCTATTGTTACATTTTTCATTTAATTATCTTCCTTGATTTTGCGATAAAGCAACCACTACTTCTTTTTAACATAGACTTTTCTTTCGTGGTCGATCCTGCATATATGGTGGCGAATATGAATAACAACTGCATGACCGAATTAAATCATCCGACACATCATTTTTCGGGGTGCCGTGTTGCCATTGTGCCACGGCAAGTCAGTGTAACGTCGGGCTTGGCAACGGCGAACCAGCAGCTAGAGTAGATACATCAACAAGGAGGCCGCCATTTCCCAGCAACCGCGCCATCGCCTGACCACCCGCCTATGGCACTGGATCAATGCAACATGCTTGCTGGTGCTGCTGATGAGCGGTTTGTCCATTTTCAACGCCCATCCTCGGCTCTACTGGGGAGAATATGGAGCGAATAACGATTACGCTTGGCTAGCGATCGGGTCCTCCGACCGGGCCGGCTATTTGCGCTTGGGTGAAATGCGAGTGGAAACGACCGGATTCCTCGGGAATTGGAAGGACAGTGACGGGCGTACCCGGACATGGGCCTTCCCCGGATGGGCTACCATTCCCTCCAGTTACAGTCTGGCAGACGGTCGCCGCTGGCATTTTTTCTTCGCCTGGATTTTCAGTGTCGGACTGACCCTGTTCATGATCCGGTCGCTCTGGAACCGGCATATCCAGAGGGATCTGCATATGCACATGAAGCAATGGCGTCCTTCGCATATCTGGCGATCGTTTCGCGATCACACCCGAATTTCGGTGATCCGTCAGTCGGCGGACGAGCCCTATAATGTGATACAGAAATTGAGCTATATCGGCGTGATATTCATTCTTCTGCCGCTAATGATATTCACCGGGCTGACCATGTCTCCCGCGATGGACGCCAACTGGCCGTTTCTATCGGAGCTGTTCGGCGGTCGCCAGTCTGCCCGGTCGATACATTTTCTGACCGCGTTTACGCTGCTGTTGTTTTTTCTGGTCCATATCGTGATGGTCCTGCTTTCCGGGCCGCTGCGGCAGATGAGGGCAATGATAACTGGCGGCAAGCGAAAAGGGGATGGCGCATGACCATTATAACGCGCAGAAAATTGATCAGCGGTGCAGCGATCGGCGCTGGTAGTTTGCTAACCGGCTGCGATGCCCTGACCCGAAGCCCCGCCTTTCAGGACGTGCTGGCCAGCGCAGAACACGCAAATTTCGCGGTGCAGCGTGCCTTGGGCGACCGAATGGAACTGGCCAGCGAATATAGCATCGGCGATCTGTCACCGGTTTTTCGCGCAAATGGAACGCGCGACCCCGGAACAGCGGACTATGCTGCAAGCGCCGCAAAGGGTTTTGCAGACTGGCAGCTTCGTCTGACCGGATTGGTTGCAAGGCCGCAGAATTTTGGAATGGCGGCGCTGCAATCGCTGCCCCAGCGGACGCAGATCACGCGGCATGACTGCGTCGAGGGCTGGAGTGCGATCGGGCAATGGACCGGCGTGCCGCTGAATATATTACTGGATATTGTTCAGCTGCAACCCAGTGCCAAGTTTCTTGTGTTCCACTGTGCTGACCGGGTCGGGGGGCGGCCGTATTATGAAAGCATCGACCTGGTCGATGGCTTCCACCCCCAGACAATATTGGCCCACCGGCTGAACGGGGAGGCCTTGCCGGTAGCGAATGGTGCACCGCTACGGCTTCGGGTCGAGCGTCAGCTGGGTTACAAGCAGGCGAAATATGTTACGGGAATTCAGGCCGTTGCCTCGCTTGATGGAATCGGGGAAGGCAAGGGCGGATATTGGCAGGACGTGGCCAATTATGAATGGTATGCGGGCATCTAGATTGTAGGCGCCGCGTTGGTGTGTCTGGAGTAAATATATGTCGATATTGGGTCGGTTTCTGCAAAATGTTATTCAAAAGGGCTCGATCAAGATCATTCATCCCGACGGATTGACCGAAATGTTCGGGACGGCGACCGACGGTTATCCCGATATTGTCATCCGGCTCGCCGACAAGGCAGTGGCCCGGCAGATTTTGCTGGATCCACGACTCGGTGCAGCTGAAACGTTCATGGATGGTCGGCTGATTGTCGAGCAGGGCGACATCATGGAACTGGTGCAATTGTTACGAGCCAACCGGCCGTTCGAACGCGGGGGCGTCCTGCAAGAGCCGAATATCTTTAAAAAATTCCGCGATCTTGCGGCGGGCAACCTGGACCGGATCAACCTGCCGGGCCGGTCGAAGGACAATGTCGCCCATCATTACGATATCGGCAACGACCTCTACCAGCTGTTTCTCGACGATGACCTGCAGTATAGCTGCGCCTATTGGGACTTTGACCGACACGGCTCTGACATGACGCTTGAGCAGGCGCAGGCCGACAAGAAGGCCCATATCGCTGCCAAGCTCGACTTGCAGCCGGGACAGCGCGTTCTCGACATTGGCTGCGGTTGGGGCGGAATGGCCCTCTATCTCCATCGCAAGGCCGGCGTCGAGGTTCTCGGAATAACCCTTAGCGAGGAACAGCTCAAGAAAGCCCGAGAACGGGCCGAGAAAGAAGGCGTGGCGGACAAGGTGAAGTTCGAATTGATCGACTATCGCGATCTTGCACAGCGCGAGGCCGGAATGTTTGACCGGGTCGTTTCGGTCGGCATGTTCGAGCATGTCGGCACGCCGCAGTTCAAGACCTTTTTCCGCTGTTGTGCCAATCTGATGACCGATGACGGGGTGATGCTGTTGCACACAATTGGCCGGATGGGTGGCCCCGGCACCACCGACGCCTTTACCCGCAAATATATTTTTCCTGGCGGCTATATTCCGGCGCTGAGTGAAACATTGGCGGCGAGCGAGCAATATCGCCTGATTGCGACCGATATAGAGACATTGCGGCTTCATTATGCCTTCACCCTCCGCGAATGGTACAGACGCACCATGAAGAATCGCGACAAGATTGTTGCACTCTATGACGAGCGCTTCTTCCGGATGTGGACCTTCTATCTGGCGGGTGCGACGGCCGCGTTCGAAAATGGCGGGATGTGCAATTACCAGATCCAGTTCAGCCGAAATCGGCAGACACTACCTTTAACCCGGGACTATATTGGCGAAGCAGAGCGCGCTTTGACCGCATAATTTTATTCTGGCGCTGCTCGTCGCGCGCGCTTTGTCGCCGACATATCATATTGCACGGCATATTGGACCCTGTTAGGCGCGGCGCTTCATTCAGGGAAAGACGATAAAATGAGCGATTCCGTAAAACGCGTGGTTCTGGCATTCTCCGGGGGTCTCGATACCAGCGTCATTCTGAAATGGCTGCAGCAGGAATATCAGTGCGAGGTTGTGACCTTTACCGCCGATCTCGGGCAAGGTGAAGAACTGGGGCCGGCACGCCGGGTGGCAGAAACCCTAGGCGTGAAGCCGGAGCATATCTTTATCGACGATCTGCGCGAGGAATTCGTCCGCGATTTCGTCTTTCCGATGATGCGCGCCAACGCCCTGTACGAGGGCCTGTACCTCCTCGGCACGTCGATCGCCCGTCCGCTGATTTCCAAGCGCCAGATCGAGATCGCCAAGCTGACCGGCGCAGATGCGGTTGCGCATGGCGCGACCGGCAAGGGCAATGACCAGATCCGCTTTGAACTCGGCTACTATGGTCTTAGTCCGGATGTCAAAGTGATCGCCCCCTGGCGGGAATGGGATCTGACCAGCCGTACACGGCTGATCGAATTCGCCGAAAGCCACCAGATTCCTATTCCCAAGGACAAGCGCGGCGAAGCACCTTTTTCGACTGATGCCAATATGTTGCACACGTCATCCGAAGGCAAGGTTCTGGAAGATCCATGGGAAGAAGTGCCCGACTATGTCTATTCGCGGACCAATAATCCCGAGGATGCGCCCGATACGCCAGAATATATCACGATCGATTTTGAGCGCGGCGACGGCGTGGCGATCAATGGCGAGGCAATGAGCCCGGCAACCCTGCTTGAAACGCTCAACGAATATGGCCGCGAACACGGCATCGGCCGGCTGGATCTGGTCGAGAACCGTTATATCGGCATGAAATCGCGCGGCATGTACGAGACGCCGGGCGGCACCATCTATCACGCAGCCCATCGCGGTATCGAACAGCTGACGCTGGATCGCGGCGCGGCGCATATGAAGGACGAACTGGCGCCGCGCTATGCGGAGCTGGTCTACAACGGCTTCTGGTTCTCGCCGGAGCGCGAGATGTTGCAGGCGGCGATCGATCACAGTCAAGTGCGGGTCAACGGTACCGTCCGCCTCAAGCTATACAAGGGTTCCGTGAATGTCGTCGGACGAAAGTCGAAAGACAGTCTCTACAGCGAAAAAGTCGTGACCTTCGAGGATGATGCGGGTGCATATGATCAGAAGGACGCAGAAGGTTTCATCAAGCTCAATGCGCTGCGGCTGAAATTGCTCGGCAAGCGCAATGGTTAGAATTTTCGGCACCTAGTTCATGCTGATTCCGCTCCTTCTGCTCCTCGCAGGTTTTGTGATATTGATCGTGGGCGGCGAGTTGCTGGTGCGTGGCGCGGTGCGCGTCGCGGAGCGGGCCGGGATGTCAGAACTGCTGATCGGATTGACGATAGTCGGTTTCGGAACATCTGCGCCCGAACTGGTAGCCAGCGTCGAAGCGGCCCGGGCCGGCTCGCCGGGCATTGCCTGGGGCAATATTGTTGGGTCGAATCTCGCCAACAGTCTGCTCATTCTCGGCGCTGCGTCGCTGATCCTGCCGGTGGTGGTGCCGCGCGGCCCCTTGTGGCGTGATGGCGGGCTCGCGCTGGTGGCAACGGCGGTCTTGTGGCTGGTTGCCAGCACGAGCGGGATTACCGTAGCGATCGGGATCGGCTTTCTGGTGATCTTGGTGGCCTATCTGGGCTATGCCTATCGGGCGGAACAGACCCAGCCGGCTGGCGCAAGCGCTCTGCATGAAAAAGCTGAGGCGCTGGAGATCTCCGACACGCATTTGCATGATGTGCAACCGCTATGGCGTTCGATTTTGGTGCTGCTTTTCGGGATCGTCCTGATCGTCCTCGGTGGCCGGTGGCTGGTTGATGGTGCGGTCGACCTGGCCCGCCTGATAGGGATGAGTGAAGCGGTCATAGGCTTGACGGTCATCGCCATCGGCACCTCGCTGCCGGAGCTGGTGACCTCGGTGATCGCTGCCTATAAAGGCGCGAGCGCAGTCGCTCTGGGTAACGTGCTCGGTTCAAATATCTTCAACTTGCTGCTGATTGGCGGGGTCACTGCAGTGATTGCTCCCGGCACGATTCCCGGTGAAATCACCAATTTCGGACTGCCGGTGCTGATCGCAGCCTCCGTTTTGCTGCTGATATTTGCTGCAACCGGACGAAAGATAAGCCGCTGGGAAGGGGCCATATTGCTGGTCACCTATCTGGTCCTTCTGGTCTATAATGTCGTGGCGGTTTGAATCAGGCGTTGCAATATTCAAAATCTGTCCCTAAATAGCATCCATCCCGACATTCTGAGATTTGAAGGGGCTGGCGCCAGACGGGGCCGGCTACAAAGGTCTTGCATCCGGAAATGGAATTTATTTGACTGATATCGCTGCCCTGACCAACCTGATTAAGCCCGAAGCGGATGCTTTGGGCTTTGAACTGGTGCGGGTGCAGTTCATGTCCGGCGCGGATGAACCGACGTTGCAGATCATGGCCGAACGCCCGGAAACCGGGCAGCTGGGCATTGACGATTGCGCGGCTTTGTCGCGGCGAATTTCGGCAAAATTCGACGATCTGGAGGAGCGGGGCGAGGATCCGATCGACCATGCCTATCGGCTGGAAGTGAGTTCCCCCGGCATCGACCGTCCGCTGACCCGTGCGAAAGACTATGAAAACTGGGCCGGGCACGAAGCAAGGATCAATCTGGTCGATGCCGTTGCCGGTAAGAAACAGCTGCGCGGCATCCTGGCAGGGATAGACGGCGAGACGATAAAGATTGACGATCGCAAGGCTGGCAGTCAGGAGACGCCCTTGGCGAATGTCCATAGCGCGAAATTGATTCTGACCGATGCCCTTATCGCGGCAACCGTTCCGGTTTCAGCAGACGGCGCGGATGAAATTGAAGAACAGACTTTGGAAGAACAGGAAGACTAATCATGGGCAGTGCTATTTCAGCCAATAAAGCCGAATTGCTCGCTATTGCGACCGCCGTTGCTACGGAAAAGATGATCGACAAGGCGATCGTGATCGAGGCGCTCGAAGAAGCGATCCAGAAGGCCGCTCGCGCCCGCTATGGCGCCGAGAATGACATTCGCGCCAAGTTCGACATCAATACTGGCGATCTGCGCCTCTGGCGGGTCGTTGAAGTGGTTGACGAGGTCGAGGATTATTTCAAGCAGGTTGATATCAAGCAGGCCGAAAAGCTCGAGCCCGGTGCCAAGGTTGGCGACTTCATCGTTGACCCGTTGCCGGAAGTTGATCTCGGACGCATTGATGCGCAGTCCGCCAAGCAGGTCATCTTCCAGAAGGTACGCGATGCCGAGCGCGAGCGTCAGTATGAAGAGTTCAAGGATCGCGCGGGTGAGATCATCACCGGTGTCGTCAAGTCGGTCGAATTCGGTCACGTGGTGGTCGATTTGGGTCGCGCCGAAGGCGTGATCCGCCGTGATCAGCAGATCCCGCGCGAAGCCGCCCGGGTCGGCGATCGTGTTCGTGCGCTGATCATGGATGTGCGCCGCGAAAACCGCGGCCCGCAGATATTCCTGTCCCGTGCCCATCCTGATTTCATGCGGCTGCTGTTTGCCCAGGAAGTCCCCGAAATTTACGATGGTATCATCGAAATCAAGGCCGCGGCACGCGATCCCGGTTCGCGCGCCAAGATTGGCGTGATCAGCCATGACAGTTCAATCGATCCGGTTGGTGCTTGCGTCGGCATGAAGGGTAGCCGCGTCCAGGCCGTCGTGCAGGAAATGCAGGGCGAGAAGATCGATATCATTCCCTGGTCCGAAGACATTGCTACCTTTGTCGTCAACGCGCTGCAGCCAGCTACGGTCAGCCGTGTGGTCATTGACGAGGAAGAGGGCCGGATCGAAGTCGTCGTTCCCGATGACCAACTCAGCCTTGCTATCGGTCGTCGCGGTCAGAATGTCCGCTTGGCCTCGCAGCTGACTGGCCTCGCCATCGACATCATGACAGAGGCGGATTCGAGCGAGAAGCGGCAGGCCGAATTTGCCGCTCGCACCGAAATGTTCCAGGAAGATCTGGATGTGGACGAAACCCTTTCGCAGCTGCTGGTCGCCGAAGGCTTCAGTGAGCTGGAAGAAGTCGCCTATGTCGCGCCGGAAGAAATTTCCAGCATCGAAGGCTTTGACGAAGAGCTGGCTGCCGAATTGCAGAATCGGGCTCTCGAAGCATTGGAGCGGCGCGAAGCGGCTGCCCGCGAGAAGCGCACCGAACTGGGCGTCGAGGATGCGATTGCCGAGCTGCCGCATCTGACCGAAGCCATGCTGGTCACATTGGGTGAGGCTGGTCTCAAGACGCTTGACGACGTCGCCGATCTCGCCACCGACGAACTGGTGCTGAAGCGGAAGTCCGAACCGCGTCGCCGCAATGACAATCGCAAGCCCGAACCGGATGGCGTGCTGGCCAAATATGGCCTGACCGAAGAGCAGGGCAACGAGATCATCATGGCCGCGCGTGCGCACTGGTTCGACGATGAAGATGAGCCAGCGCCAGCGGCGACCGAAGAAACCGGGGAGGACGCAGATGCGGAAGCTCCCCAATGAGACGCGGTCTAAACCTCTAGATCAAGCGCCTTATCGTAAATGCATATTGACCGGGGAAAGCCTTCCCCAGGAGCAATTGATGCGTCTTGCGATGGGGCCGGATGGACAGATTGCACCGGATGTGCGGGCGAAAGCCCCGGGTCGCGGCGCGTGGATCGGCGTTGACCGGGCCGAGCTGGAAACGGCGCATGCGAAGGGGCAGCTGAAAGGCGCGCTGGCGCGTGCGTTCAAGACCAGCCAGTTCGACATCCCAGAAAATCTTGCCGAGATGCTTGAATCTGCGCTGGAACGCTCCACTTTGGATCGGTTGGGGCTCGAGGCGCGGGGCGGAACCCTGCTGACAGGGTCCGAAAAGATCGAAACTGCCGCACGGCAAGGTGATCTCACAATGCTGCTCCACGCTGGCGACGCCGGTCGCGACGGCTGCGCCAAACTCGACCAGGCATGGAGGGTCGGCAGCGACAGGGAAGGCGAAAATATTCGCGGTCTCATATTGCCGGTGGACCGGCAGGGGCTTTCTGTGGCATTGGGCCGCCAGAATGTGGTGCATATCGGGATAACCGACAAGCGCGCAGCGGGGCGAATTTCGCACAGCCTGAAGAGATGGCTTCACTTTATCGGTTCTGGTAAAGTGGGAGACAATGCGGAAAAGAAAGTTGCGTGATCGGGTTTAATAATGCCGGATAACATATTGCAGTAATTACTATTTTAAGGATTAAGTCTGTTCGATGAGTGAAGATACAAAAGATACGCCAAAACCTGCACGCAAACCTCTCGGGTTGAAGCGTTCGGTCGAACCTGGCGAAGTCAAACAGACGTTCAGCCACGGACGCACCAACAAGGTTGTGGTCGAAGTCAAGCGCAAGAAGCTCGTCGGCAAGCCCGGCGCGCAGGAAGCGGCGAAGGAAATCGTCAAGGAAACGCCCGCGCCAGCGCCCGCTCCCGCACCGAAACAGGCTCCCAAGAAACAGCCTGCCGCGCCGAAGGCGAGCGATGGCCTGACCCGCCAGGAAATGCAGGCGAAACTCCTGCGCGAAGCAGAAGAAGCTCGCCTTGAGGCGATGCAGGAAGCTCGCAAGCGCGATGCGCTGGAGAAGAAAGAGCAGACCGCAGAAGAAAAGAAGCGGGCAGAGGAAAATCGCAAAGCCGAGGAAGAGCAGGCGCGCAAGGCCCAGGAAGAAATTGCTGCTGCGGAAAGCGCCGCTGCCGATGCTTCTGCTGTAGCCGAGACCGCCGGAGACGAAACTGCGGTTCCCAAGACCGACGCCCGTCCGCCGGCTCGCAAATTTACGCCAGTGGAATCTCCGAAACGACCCAAGCCGGAGAAGGAAAAGCAGAAGGTCGGGCGCGAGGATCGCAACGACCGGCGCCAGTCGGGCAAGCTTACCGTCAACAAGGCACTGCGCGGCGAAGACGGCGCGGCCCGGGCCCGCTCACTT
>CAWUKF010000080.1:0-9407 GCA_963922745.1 uncultured Sphingomonadales bacterium | reverse complement strand
GATTAATAGTTGCCGCAAGTTCAAATATGCGAGCGGCTGAACCGCTTAAAAGTTCAAGCTCGAATTCACAAATTGGCTGGACTGCTTCGCCTGCGGTGACTTCGCCGACATCGATGTCGAGCGACACTGTCGTACCATCTTCAAATTTGAGTTTACGGGACTGCCGTCTAACAACGGATTGGAAAACAGCTTGTAGATTGTCATCGGCCAATCGTTTTATCTTGGTCCGGATTTTCTTATTTTCAAGAAGATCAATTTGTGGAATTTGATCCGGCAATTCAGCCTCCCATTCTGTTCTCCCTATGATGGCGCCCAGAGGTTCGCTCTGCCGTTTCAGGCACTGGGTATAAGTCTTGCCGATTTTGCGAACACGCAATGAATAGCCGTGCTTGTGCAGAGCATGATCGGGCGTATCAAAATATGTCGTTGTCAAAATGCGAGAGACTGCCTTGTCAACTGCAAGCTCCCTAATGGCAGATAGACTTTTTAACTGCTCCAGCTGTTCAACGTTGAATACCCCTTTTAATTCCATTTCATTGTTCATTGACACTGGTTCTTTCCTTTGCGGTAAAGAGGTTCTTCGGGATTCCGCGGTCGCTAGTTAAATTGCAGGCCAACGCAACTAATGCTTGGGTTACTCCGCCCAGTCAGAGTCAGGCAGCTTGATGTTCTCGGTGACGGTTAATCTCATGACGGACTATCGTCGGTTCACGCTGAGCGCAGGATTGTGCACGATCAATCCGTGATAATACTGTGCGCAATTCATCCGCTTCGGCAGTGTCTTGCTGGCCATGCGCTTCCAGCCTGGCAAGCTTCTGCCGGAATATTGGGGCGTACATCGTGATAATCTCTTTGTCTGCATTATCATTTTCGGCATCGTTCATCTGAAATTCTCCAAAATTTCCCTATGTGACTGGATACATGGTGATGGCTCAAACCGCCGGCGTTCCTAAACATCGGGAACGGTTCGATTGGGTTCAATTATAATGACGTGGCAAATGATGATTTGTTACACTTATGTTAAATGTGCCTCCAAGCCTTCCTACCAAACTCCCGGATCATGCAGCACGCCATGAATATCCGTCCTGCGGTTGCGAATGAACGAGATAGTCGCGCGTAAGCGGGACAGCGTCCTGCTTTTTAGCTAATTGAACCTGAAAAACCACATGGCCGTTTTGCCTGAATGCAAGCTCGCTGACGACCAGATAAAAACGCCACATCCGGCAGAACCGTTCATCATATATTTTTTGAACTTCATCTATTTTTTGTTCGAATCTGTCGCGCCATGCTTTCAGTGTATCGGCATAATGGAGGCGTAAAACTTCGACATCTGTAACATATAGACCTGAGCGTTCAGCGACGGCCATTACTTCGGAAAGAGCCGGAGAATATCCTCCAGGGAATATATATTTAGCAATCCATGGATTTGTCGCACCAGGACCATCGGCTCGGCCAATAAAATGGAGCAGCGCGATACCATCCTCCGCAAGACTGCCATGTAACTTGGAAAAAAACTCCGAATAGTGGGGTATGCCAACATGCTCGAACATACCGACCGACACTATGCGATCAAAGGTTTCGGTGACTTCTCGATAATCTTGCAAACGAAATTCTGCGCGGGCACTTGTCTGCAATTTTTCTGCCCTCTCAAGGGCAACATTGTGTTGCTCACATGACAGAGTGACCCCGGTTACATGCGCGCCGTGCTCTTTGGCTAGATGAAGGCCTAACCCGCCCCAACCGCACCCAATATCCAATACATGATGACCCGGCTCAAGCCTTAGCTTGGCAGCAATATGATTTTTCTTGTTTTCCTGTGCGATTTCCAGGCTGTCATCGGGTCCGGTGAAATATGCGCAGGAATATTGCATGTCATCGTCCAGAAAGAGCCGATAAAAATCTTTCGAAAGATCATAATGATGAGCCACATTGTTGCGGGCGATGGTCAATGGATTATGTTGCGCAAAATATCGCTGAAATTGTCGATAAAGGGCGATTTTGCGAGAAAGCCAGCTAGGACGTTGCAATGCTTGGTTGTTGATCAACAACTCCAGCAATCCATAAATATCGTCATTTGCTACGGTCAGCGAACCGTCCATATAGGCCTCGCCCAATACAAGCTCGGGGTTGAGGAATAGCTTTCTGGGCAGACTGCGTGAATGTATTTTGATACTTATTGGATTTTTGCAGTCTGGGCCATATTGCTGTTCCTTTCCGTTTGGAAAGATTACACGCAGGGCACCGGTTTTTATAAAACCGGAAAGAAATTTTGATAGAAGATATGTCCACATTTTCTGTCCTCACTATCTGTCTGTAATCGCAAGTCAGGGCTTTTTGGCCCGTTTTAAATCTCTTGCGTCAATGTGAGGGACGGCAACGAAGCGGGTTTGTTACAGTTTGACAACGACCAGATAATCCGGTCCACTGAGCATTGTGGACAAGACGACATACAGGCGTGAAGCGACCAAGCGCTGCTTGCCGGGAGTGAATATGGCATCTGAAGACAAAGAATCGGGAGAGGATTATTCTGTGCATAAGGTCATGGCTGAGGTGCAATCGGAGTTCCTTCGGTTTTTGGTCTATAAGCTTGGAAATAGAGACGAAGCAGCGGACGTGCTGCAGAATTTTTATGTCAGAGTTCTGGATCGCATTGATGATTTACGAGACAGCGAAAAATTAAGAGGGTGGATGCGCAAAGTACTCCATACAACCTTGATCGACCACTATCGTGCTCAGGGCAAACGACGCGTCATTGAAAAGGAATATGCAAACTTTGAGAAGCTGATGGATAGCGAAGAAGCGGAACATGAATTAGATCGCATGATTTGCATTTGTCTATATCAGCTCCTACCGACCTTGAAATCCGATTATGCCGATATTCTCTGGCGTGTTGATATCGTTGGCGAAGCGCGCGAGAGTGTATCCGCCGCCTTGGACATCAGCGAAAGTAATCTGCGGGTACGCCTGCACCGCGCGCGTCAAGCGCTGCGCGATCGATTGAAAGAAACATGTGAAACCTGTCCTGTGCATGGATTTCTCAATTGCGATTGTTCGCACGCAACCCACGCCGTTCCCTTGGATTGAGCTAAACTATCTTACGACTGTAACGAAGCTCATCCCAGTCCGTCTATCTTTCTGTCGGTTCGAGGATCGCTGTTGGGCGCTATCTGCCCAACCATGGTCTTTCGTGAAAATATGCTGTCATTTGGACATGAACCGCCAAAAAGATGAAAAATCAAAGAGGGATACATATGCGGACCGCTGTAATTGAAGTATCGGGGTTGATTTCACCGTTAAGTTCACAGGGCGTTGAAAAACAGCTTTCCAAGTTAAGGGGAATAGAAAAAGCATCCGTAAACTATGCCAGCGGCAGCGCCACCGTAACTTTCGATGAAAAAGAAATAGGGCTGGTAGAAATCGAAACAAAAATTGCCGAATGCGGCTATCACTGCGGCGGAGAACTGTTGCCAAAGCATCTATGCGAAAAAGAACAACCAAAGACCGGCTCTGCTGATCATACGAAACACAACGGTCATGGTAAAAAAGCCGCTGAGCTGAGCGAAGATGACAAGCAGGCCGCAACCGATCATACCGCTCATGAAATGGGTCATGGCGGCGGTATGGATATGGCCGACATGGTAAAAGACATGCGCAATCGCTTCTGGATTGCGCTGATATTTGCTATTCCCATTTTCATTTATTCGCCAATGGGCGGACTGTTTACACCGCCAGCTCCTCCACTCGGGCTGCGCCTGGATCTTTGGTTATTTTTCCTTGGCAGCGCAGCGATAGTTTATCCGAGCTGGCCGTTCTTTATCGCCGCCTGGCGCGCGCTTCGTAACGGTGTGCTTAATATGGCGGTGCTCGTCGTCTTGTCTGTCGGCACCGGATATTTTTTCAGCGTCGGATCAACATTCTTTTTCCCTGGGGTTCAGTTTTTTGAGGCTGTAGCGGTGCTTTTAGTATTCATTTTGCTGGGACACTGGCTCGAGATGCGCGCACGCGCGGGCGCGTCCAACGCTATTCGCTCGCTTATGGACCTCGCGCCGCCGAAAGCTACTGTATTGCGTGAAGGCAAGGAAATTGAAATATCAACTGCCGAAGTGCTCAAAGATGATGTGGTAGTCATTCGGCCAGGCAATAAAATTCCGGTAGATGGAGAAATTCTGGAGGGCGAAACGCTCGTCGATGAATCAATGTTGACCGGCGAATCCATGCCCGTCAACAAGAAGCCGGGAGACAATGTCTTTGGCGCAACGATCAACAAAAGCGGTAGCTTTCAATATCGCGCGACCAAGGTTGGCGCCGATACCGCGCTGGCGCAAATCGTCAAACTGGTTCAGGAAGCCCAAAATTCAAAGGCCCCATCCCAGCTGCTAGCCGACAAAGCCTCCCAGTGGCTGGTCCTGATCGCTGTTGTTATCGGTCTTGCAACCTTTGCCGTCTGGTTTTGGTGGCTCGGGCAACCTCTTTTGTTCGCTTTGACATTGACCATTACTGTCTTTGTAATCGCCTGCCCTGACGCTCTTGGTCTCGCAACGCCCATGGCCGTTATGGTTGGCACAGGGCTCGGTGCGATGAACGGTATTCTTTTCAAAAATGCCAGTGCCCTCGAGGACGCCACAAAACTCGATATTATCGTCTTTGATAAAACCGGAACATTGACAATGGGTGCTCCCGAAGTGGTCGAGGTTGTTACATCTTCTGAAGTGTCCATCGATGAGGTGCTTGCGATGGCGGCAACCGTCGAGCAAGGTTCTGATCATCCCTTGGCACAGGCCATAACAAAGCGCGCTGGTGATCTGCCAAAGCAAAAATTGGCAGCGTTTGAAAATATCGAAGGTAAAGGCGCGCGCGCCGAGCTTGATGGCGAAGAAGTACTCCTTGGCAATAGAAGGCTTATGGATGAACGTGAAGTTTCGATGAGCGAACTCAAAGCCGAAGCGGCGCGACTGCAAGGAGCGGGCCAGACCGTTGTTCACATTGCCAAAGGCGGCAATCTTACTGGCCTCATTGCAATTTCCGACGCGCCGCGTCCAACGGCCGCTGCCATGGTCAAAATGCTGCGCAAACGCGGCGTGGAGGTCGCCATGCTAACCGGCGATAACCAGGCGACGGCCGAACGTATTGCTTCCGGCCTTGGCATTACGACCGTTCTGGCTGATGTTTTGCCGGGACAAAAGGCCGAAAAGGTTAAAGAACTGCAGGATCAGGGCAAAAGAGTAGGTATGGTCGGTGACGGCGTCAATGACGCTCCTGCCCTTACCCAGGCCGACGTCGGATTCGCCATTGGAGCTGGTACAGACGTCGCAATCGAAAGCGCCGATGTGGTACTCATGAAAAGTGACCCTTATGATGTTCTGGGTGCGATCGAATTATCGCGCGCAACATTGCGAAAAATGCATCAGAATCTATTCTGGGCCGTTGCCTATAATGTGATCGCTTTTCCGATGGCCGCCGGCGTTCTTTATCCTTTCATCATAAGTCCCGAGGTTGCAGCGCTCGCCATGTCAGGCAGTTCGGCCTTGGTTGCCATCAATGCACTATTACTGAAACGGATCCGTCTGGAAGGTATCCATGCAGCACCGGTGCACGCATAGGTCGATGGATCCCAAGCTAGGCTCCAAAGGAGAAACTCAATAGCATGGCTGGGGATCTTCCATCGAATGGCTTGATATCCCGAAGCGAGCCGATTGCTATTGTCGGTGCCGGCCCGGCAGGTCTGGCTTGTGCCATTCTGCTCGCGCGGGCCGGGCGCAAAGTGATAGTGCGTGAATGGCATAAGACGGTCGGCAGCAGGTTTCACGGCGATTACCAAGGTCTTGAAAACTGGAGCGGCAAGCGCGATGTGCTGGACGAACTAAACGAAGCAGGGATCCAAACAAGTTTCAGCGCCCACCCCGTCTTTCAAGGGACAGCTTATGATTATCGCGGTAAAGATTACCCGATAATCGGTGATCGTCCGCTATACTATCTCGTACAGCGCGGTGGTCAGAAGGACAGCCTTGAGCAAGGATTGCTCGATCAGGCTGTTTCAGTCGGCGTCGACATTCGTTTTGGTGAGCGCGCAACAAGTATCGAAGGGCCCGCTGTCTCCGCAATCGGACCCCGCTCAGCCGATGCAATTGCAGCAGGCTATATATTCGAAACCGATCAGGCCGACAGCAATCATATTGTTTTTGATAACAAGCTTGCCCCGCATGGCTATGCCTATTTGCTGGTCCACAATGGCCGGGGTACGCTAGCAAGCTGCATGTTCAGCGGCTTTAAAAATCAAGCGGTGCACGTGGCGCGCTCTGTAAAGTTTTTCGAAGAAAAAACCGGACTGAAAATGAACTCTCCGCGTCCGTTCGGTGGATTTGGAAATTTCCGTATTCCCAACACAGCGATGCAAGGCGGCCATCCTCTGATTGGCGAACAAGCCGGCTTTCAGGATATGCTTGCAGGCTTTGGAATGCGGTATGCCTTGCGTTCGGGCATTTTGGCGGCCCAAAGCTTGATTGAAGGGTCAGGTTATACTCATCTGTGGCGAGCGCAGCTCCTGCCACTATTAAAAACCGGCATCAGCAACCGTTTCCTTTACAATGCCGCGGGTGACCGCGGGGCAAGACTGGCACTGCGGAATATCAGCCAATCAAACGCATCTGGAAGGCTGCATCGTCTGTATCAACCTTCTTTTCTTACGAAAATCATATTTCCGCTTGCACAGCGGCAATTTCGCCGCCCGCTTCATGATCCAAGCTGTGATCATGTTGCATGCCAATGTGTCTGGTGTGAGCATGGAGTGGGACACGCCGTCTAGATATTCTGACGGACGCCCAAATTTCAACAGCCGCAGCTGTCCAAAGTTGGCGAATTTGAGTGGTCGACTGTAACGCCGCGCGTTTTCTAACGTCTATTCCCATAAGCAATCTTTGAGCGTCGGCTTTTTTGAAGCCGCCGCGATCTCTCGATTATGAAAATGGAGGTATGAAATCATGCAACACCAACACAAGGCATCCGCGTCACAGCCATCCAACTCCCGCGTAAAATTTATATTTTACGGGTTTTTGGCAATAGCGGCCTTTGCGCTATATTTTGAGCATCAAGCCCATATCCCAGGCGACTATCTGCTGCTCGGCGGCTTGCTGCTTGTTTGTGTTGTCATGCACAGTTTCATGCACGCCGGGCATGGTGGGCATGGTGGGCATGGTGGGCATGGTGGGCATGGTGGGCATGGTGCCAAGCGCGGCGATCCTGATCAAGGGTCAATCCCTGACAAGTTAGGAGAATAATGATGGATATGTCTGCCTACGGGCTATGGTTTCTGGTTGTTTTCAATTCGGCCATTTTCATCATCTTTGCGTTTAGTTTTTTCAAACCTCGGACAAAGCGAGATTGGCGCTCTTTTGGCGGCTTTAGCGCATTTATTGTTGCTCTTTTTACAGAAATGTATGGCTTCCCATTGACCATATATTTCCTGGCTGGCTGGTTGCAATCCAACTATCCCAATATAGACTGGTTCGCGCATGATAGCGGACATTTGCTGGAAATGATTTTCGGATGGGAGGCTAATCCTCATTTTGGGCCTTTTCATCTGCTAAGTTTTATCTTCATAGGCGGCGGATTCTATTTGCTCTCCGCAGCTTGGCGGGTGCTTTACAAAGCGCAGCATAGCGGCGAACTGGCACAAACAGGCCCCTATGCCCGCGTAAGGCATCCGCAATATGTCGGCTTTGTGTTGATAATGATTGGATTTCTATTCCAGTGGCCAACACTTCTAACACTTGCGATGTTTCCCGTCTTGCTGGTCATGTACTGGCGGCTCGCACTTAAAGAAGAACGCGAAGTCGAAGCGCAACTGGGAGATGTTTACCGCAGCTATGCAGCGCAGGTTCCTCGCTTTATTCCGCGATGGGGCAGTAAATCGGCATCAGCTCCCATTGGGCAAGATGGATCATGAACCAAGTTGGCCTGGGCGCATTAACGGCATATCGCTATACTGGGCATAACCCAAAGAGGCTGTGATGGAGACCATTGCTAAAAAAAAGATAAATATGGATTCAGCTGGTATCAGGCGGAGAGACTTCATCCATATTGCGCCAGTATCTTTTGCCGCCGTGGGCGTTGCAGCATCGGCCATACCACTTGTCGACAGTATGAACCCGTCGGCAGACATATTGGCGGTTTCCTCGATTGAAGTAGACCTTTCATCAATCGAACCTGGGCAGCGAATAACTGTCAGCTGGCGTAATCAGCCGATATTCATAGTCCGGCGCACGGCAGAAAATATCGCGAGTGCACAGGCCGATGATAATAATCCGGGCCTGATCGATCCGGCAAGCGATCGCTCGCGGGTACAAAAAGTCGAGTGGCTCATTATGATTGGCGTTTGCACCCATCTTGGCTGTATTCCTCTGGGTCAAAAAGAAGGCGACCCGTTGGGGAAATATGGCGGGTGGTTCTGCCCCTGTCACGGTTCGCTGTACGATGCCTCTGGCCGTGTTCGGCGCGGTCCTGCGCCGCGAAACCTTGATATTCCGCCTTATGTTTTCCTAAACGACACTAAAATCCGTATCGGATAAAAAGCCCTAAGGCATGACTTTGAAGCGCTCCAAATATATATTCAAAATTTACCGCAGATCAAATTCCCACCGGAGTTCAATACAATAGACCCATGATAACCAGAAACCGAATATATACGCTATTAGCTCTTTTGATCCTACTCGCGGTTGGGATTTATGTTTACTATGCGATCCGAGACGATCACCAGACCGATAGGCATATTGTTTTGTATGGTAATGTCGATGTCCGCCAAGTTAACCTGGCATTCAAAATTCCCGGCAGGCTTCGTGCAGTCAATGTTGAAGAAGGCGACACTGTTAAGGCCGGAAAGCTGATAGCCATTCTTGAACCGCAAGATTACGAGGACGACGTGAGTTTGTCGCAAGCCAGAGTCTTCGGTCAGGCGGCACAATTGGCGGCGCTGCAAACGGGAACCCGTCCTCAAGAAATTGATCAAGCAGCTGCCATTCTGGCCGAAGCAAATGCCTCCCTCTCGCTTGCCGAAAATACCTTGAAGCGTCAGCAGTTTTTGGCGGACCGTGATTTTGTCTCCCCGCAAGGCCTTGAAACAGCCCAGACCGAAAGAGCCCGCGCCGCTGCCACAAAAGAGGTTGCGGAAAAGGCATATAAATTGGCGCGCATAGGGCCCCGCTCCGAAGACATTGAACGAGCCCAGGCTGCGCTTAACGCGGAAAAGGCGGCGCTCAACCTATCTGAACGACGGCTAAAAGATGCCAATCTTATTGCACCATCAGACGGACGCGTGTTGACAAGGGTGAGAGAGCCCGGATCGATAATAGGCCCCGGAGAAACAATAGTCTCGGTATCATTAGTCTCGCCAGTCTGGGTTCGCGCCTTCTTGG
>CAWUKF010000079.1:0-9601 GCA_963922745.1 uncultured Sphingomonadales bacterium | reverse complement strand
GCATCGTCTCTGTCTTGCGCCTTGCCGGCGCCAGGGGGCTGGTAGCCGCCGGTCGCACCATTTCCGCATCATAGGCGTCGGCGATGATCAGGCCGGTGCGTTCGGGCAGGAAGTCCGGCGCGCTGACCGGTGAAGCATCGAAGCCGACCGGCAAGGCCCAGTAGAAACGGTCGCAAAATTCCAGATATTCGGTCCACTTTGCATCGCCCAGCAAGTCGGCCCTCGCCACCTTGATCTCGACTATGACAATCTGCCCCTTGGCATCGATTCCCATCAGGTCCGCCCGGCGCCTGTTTCGCAGGCTGACCTCGGGCAACACCATGATATCGTGACGATGAAACATGCGGGCGACGCCGCGAGCCACCGCCTGGGCACCAGTCAGCCCGCAGGAGCCGGTCAGCAGACCAGGCGAATCATTCATCGGCATCATCAGCCATGGCTAGAACATAAAAAGAACAAAATAAAGGCCCCCGAAACGGGAGCCTTCATGTTTCTGATCTGACAGGCTGTCTAGCGATAGAAGATATGATTGTCGATCGTCGCCAGGCGTTGCAGACGCCAGCCCGGTGAGACATAGCGTGCATGGAAGAAAAGCGCGCCTTCGACCGAACTTTCCCAGCCGTCGTTCATCGCTATCTTGGCAATCGCCACGGCGTCACGCCAGTGTTGCTGCCCGGTCCGGATCGGAGGCATCTTGCCGTGACGGACAAAGGAAAACTGGCTGCGCTGAAATACCACTCCGCAGATACTGTTCGGAAAGCGCGGTGATTCTACGCGTGCCAGGACAACCCGGGCGACGGCCAGCTGGCCCTGCAAAGATTCCCCTTTGGATTCGAAATAGACGGTGCCGGCGAGACACTGCATTTCCTGATCCAGCGCACCGTCTACCGACTGCTGCCGCACCAGCTGACGCAGGGAGGAGGCGCCATCATTGACAAAATCGCCATCGGCGTCGGAGGCGCTTTGCACGTCCCCATTGGCCACGCGATCAGATTGCACGACATCCTCGGGAATTTCCGCGAGAACTTCCTTTTCCTCGCCGAAAACGATGTCTTGATTCGATTCGTCCGCTGCCAGCAGCGCCGGATCGACGAAAATTTCAGATTCAGGCGTCTCGTCCGTTGCTTCCAGAGCGAATGACGCGTCGGTGAACGACAATGTCGCAACCGCAGTCAGGGCAAGCGAAAGGACGCTTGTTGCACGAAATAATTTTCTCATTAACCTATAACATAATGCGGTGAGCGCAGAGCAAATCAGGACATTACGCGCCAAGATTGCCGAAAACAGACCATGAAAAACCAAAATGCGGGTCTGTTTCTGTTCTCCCCGTCTGCGTGTTTACTGCCTGCCATTTTCGGCACCCGGCAGCTACCTGCGCATCAAAGTTGAGCGCCAAATATGGTCCTGGGTTATAAAGTCAAGTTTACTGACCCATTTCGGCGATGAGCCGTTCCGCATCCGGGATGTCCAGTTCAATTAACCACATATCCGGGTCAAAACGGAATCTGCGAGCCAGATAATCGGACAATTCTCTTTTGTTATCAGGATCTTGCGGCCAAATTGGCTGCCAGTTGGGCTGCCCGTCCAACGACGGCATATTCTCCAGGAGCCTAAGGTTTTCGCCCTTTTCGACGCATTGAATGAGGATCGCGCCGGAGATCCGGTCACCCTTTTTCAGCACCGCGCCGAAGCCGCCGTGATGAGTCACCAGTCTGAGAAGGGTCTTGACCTTCATTTCCGCGGAAAGCCGCGGCTCAATCATCTTTTCTGTAGCCCGGCAACGTCGCCAACGGGATATGCGAGCGCATGAAGGTCCCGGTACCGCGAGCGATCTCGTCGCCCTCGCTATCGATCAGCCGCGCATCGGCGACGAACACCCTTCGTTTACCACTGACCCAGCGACCCTCAGCCGTCACCGGGCCGGATTTGAGCGGTTTGGTGAAAAGCAGGTTGAAGGCAGTGGTCAGGATGAACCGGTCGGAGACGAGACTGTTGGCCGCATAAAAGGCCGCATCGTCGAGCATCTTGAAATAGGCCGTGCCATGGACGGCGCCGGCGGCATGATAGTAGCGCTCGTCGACATCGAAATATATGCTGGCCTTGCCGGCTTCGGCTATTTCCAGGCGGGAATCGAACAGCCGGTTGATCGGCGCTTCCGCATAGAGCCGCTCCAGCGCCCTGAAATGTTCCCGGGCCCCGCCGCTTTCGCTATCCGTTCCGCTGTTCTCGGTCATCCCGGCGACTCAGGCGGCCTGCTGCTCACGCTGGCGGTTGAGCAGCGCATAGAGCGCATCCTGGCCCGACGCGCCACGCAGCTTCGCCACCAGATGCTCGTCGCGCAGGAAGCGGGAAACCGCAGCCAGCGCCTTGAGATGCTCGACTCCGGCCTTTTGCGGCGACAGCAGGGCGAAGATCAGATCCACCGGTTTGCCGTCATGGGCATCGAAGGAAACGGGTTCGGCAAGGCGCAGGAAGACGCCCACGCAATGGTCGAGAGCCGGAAGTTTCGTATGGGGAATCGCGATCGATCGGCCGAACCCGGTCGAACCGAGCGCCTCGCGAGCGACCAGGCCGGTCCGGATATCATCGGCATCAAGCCCGTAGCAGGACTGTCCGATGCGGCCAATCAGGCCCAGAATATCGTTCTTGCCGACCACCTCCGGGCAATCCCGCACAGCAGCGAGCTCCAGTCTAACGGACAAATCGACCATCAATCATTCCTTTTGATCCGGCCAGCCGCTGCCTTTGCAGCAGACTCGCCGGGATTCGGACGGCAGTGTGCGCCGGGTCAGTTAGCAGAAAACCGGTAATCCGACCGTTCTAGAAACGAGGCAACTCAATCAGCGGTTCGGTTCGACCCAGCCAATCGTGCCATCGGAGCGGCGATAAACCATATTATGGGCTCCAGTGCCAGAGTTTTTGAACAAAAGCGCGCTGGTGTTGCGCAAATCCATCATCATCACGGCATTAGAAACGCTGGCTTCGGGAATGTCGGTGCTGGTTTCGGCGATGATCGGAGGCGACTCGCCATTGAACTCGCTTTCATCTTCCTCTTCGAAGGATTCGAAGACCCGATAGGCCGCCTCCTCCTGCTTCGCGGCATATTGCGCCTGGACATGATGATCATTGAGCCGTCGCATATAGCGGCGCAACTGCTTTTCGATCTTGTCGGCAGCCTGTTCGAACGCCTGATGGGCGTCACCGGCCTCGGCGTCCGCTTTCAGCATCAGGCCCTGCATGACGTGAGTCACGATATCGCATTTGAATTGCGCGTGCGGCGCCTTGCTGAGGGTAACATTGGCCGAAATGGCCTTGGCAAAATATTTGCTGGCGATCGCATTCATCCGATCTTCGGCATGGGTTTGCAATGCGTCGCCAGTATCAACCTGATGTCCTGAAACACGAACTTCCATATTCATTCTCCTTTGCCTGCTGTACCGTTTTGCAAACCGCGATACAGTTAAATCTCTCTCCAGAGCGGGTTATCAATTCCGGCGATAAATAATTCGTGCCGTTCCAGTTCGTCTGCATCCGCATGATGCTCACGCGGTGCGATAAAGGTTTTGCGCTCGATCCGCTGTGATGCGGGTCGCATTTGGGCGACGGCATCGGACCGCTCGCGATCATCGGCCAGGCCGAGACCGATCTGACGCCCGCCGGTCAGCTCGATATAGAGCTGGGTCAGCAATTCGGCGTCCAGCAGGGCCCCATGTTTCACCCGGTGGCTGCGATCAATACCGTAGCGCGAACACAGCGCATCAAGCGACAGTTTCGCGCCGGGATGCTTGGATTTGGCAATCGCCAATGTGTCGATCATGCGGAACCGGGAGATCGGCTGGTAACCGCAGAGGACCAGTTCGGCATTGAGAAAATTGAAGTCAAATTGCGCGTTGTGGGCAACCAGCTTGGCATCGCCGAGGAATGCCAGCAATTCTTCGGCGCCATCGGCAAACAGCTTCTTGTCGGACAGAAACACGTCCGACAGGCCGTGCACATTCTCGGCTGCCTTGGGCATGGGGCGTTGGGGATTATAATAGCAGTGGAACGTTTCGCCGGTCTCGATCCGGTCGATCATCTCGATGCAGCCGATTTCAACCATCCGGTCACCATTCTGGGGATCAAAGCCGGTGGTTTCGGTGTCGAAAATTATTTCCCGCATGAGTCTGATATCGGACCGAACAGCAGCTTACGCAAGAGAGGCTTTCAGTTTTTGAACAAGTTTCTGCACCTGTTGACGCGTTTCTGCGTGCGGCAAGGATGTATCGATCACGGAATCGGCCTTTTGCCGCTTTTCGGCATCCGGCATTTGCAGGGATTTGATCTGCTCGAAACGCTGTTCGCTCATGCCCGGCCTGGCAAGGACACGCTCCCGCTGCTGTTCGGCGCCAGCCGAAACCACGATGATATGGTCGACGCCCGCCGCGCCTCCTTTTTCAAAAAGAAGCGGGATGTCAAACAGGATCATCGGTGCGTCGCAATGTTCATCGAGAAAGGCCTTGCGCAAGGCACCCACCGCCGGGTGTATCAGTTGCTCGAGCCGCTGCAGGGCAGCCGGATCTCCGAGCACCGCCTCGCCCAGCTTCTGACGGTCTACGCCGTCCCGGCCAGTGGTGCCGGGAAACATCGCCTCGATTTCCTCAACCAAAGCGCCGCCGGGTCCCTGCAGTTGATGCACGGCGGCATCGGCATCGAACAACGGAACGCCTTCGTCGACAAACATCTGTGCGACGGTGGATTTTCCCATCCCGATCGAGCCGGTCAGGCCGAGGATATAGGGGCGTTGCCGCTGAGTCATCGGACAAGCAATTTTCTGAGCTCGTCGTCATCTTCCATCGGCGGTGTTGCACCGAAAAACAGCTCGAACGCCAGGGCCGCCTGGCCGATCAGCATCTCCAGTCCGTCGACCACCGCGAGATCGCGTTTCCTGGCCGCGCGCAGAAGTTTTGTCTCCAGCGGCGCGTAGACCAGATCATAGACCAGCGCATCGCTTGGCAGGGAATCGAGATCAATCTCGAGTGGCGGCTGACCGGTCATGCCGAGCGGACTGGCATTGATCAGCAGATCGGCGCTTGGCAGGCGAGCATCCATCGGCAGGACTTCGCCCTTGGCAGCAGCCTGCGCCAGCAGGCCCGCGGCCTTCAGCCCATTGCGTGCGACGATCGTAATTTCGCTGATTCCGGCCTGCTTCAAGGCGAACAGGACCGCTCGCGCCGCGCCGCCCGCACCGATCATCACGGCATGTTTTCCGGACCAGTCGCCATCGGCAATCGGCGCCAGAAAACCGGCTGCATCGGTGTTGGTCCCGATCAGGCTGCCGTCCTTCTGGCGGACGACAGTGTTCATCGCGCCGATTTTCTCGCGCACGCCGCCGGGGTCGGCGACCAGATCGAGCATGGCGATCTTGTGGGGAATGGTAACGTTGCAGCCGCGCCATGCCGGATCGGCGCTTCGCTGCTCGATATAGCCAGGCAACTCCGCTGGCGACACGTGACAGGCGCGATAATCCGCTTCCATGCCCAGCTTTTCCAGCCAGAATTTATGGATCAATGGCGATTTGCTATGGGCAATCGGGTCGCCGATAACCTCGGCATAGGGCTTGTTCTCTGTCATGACGGCAAAATAGACCGGACGCGCAGATAGTCCAGCAAATGCAGAAGCGGCAGTCCCATGATCGTGAACTGGCTGCCGGTCATCGCGGAAAACAGCTGTGCGCCCCTGCCCTCGATCTCGTAGCAGCCGACACAATGACGGATCTGGTCCCATTCCGATTCGACATAGCGCTCGATAAAGGCGTCGCTGAGCGGGCGGACCGCCAGCGTGGCGACGTCGACATGGCGCCACACGGCCATGCCTTGTTCCGCGATCACGGCCGCGCTGAACAGCTTGTGTTTTCTGCCCGACAGCAATTTGAGCTGGGCGATGGCATCGGCGGGCTCGACCGGCTTGTCGAGCATAGTACCGTCGTCGAGCGCCAGCACCTGGTCGGCGCCGAGCACCATTGCGGCTCCGGTCCGGCGCGACAGCCGAACCGCCTTGGCCTCGGCCAGCGCATCGGCAAGATTGCGCGCCGTCACCCCTTCGCTCTTCAATCCTTCCTTCAGGGCGTCCTCGTCAACATTTGGCGTGATCGCCTCGACCGCGACGCCAGCAGCGGCCAGCATGGCAAGTCGCGCCTTGCTTCTTGACGCCAGGATCAGGCGCGCCTCATTCATCGCCATGGGATTTCTGGCTGTCTCCGGATTCTTCGTGCCGTTCGTTGTAAAGATTGATGATCGCCGCGGCCGATTCCTCGATCGAACGCCGGGTCACATCGATCATCGGCCAGCCGTTGTCGGCAAACATCCGGCGGGCATATTGGGTTTCCGCCTTGACCTTTTCCTCGTTGACATAGTCGGTTTCCGGCGCCTGGTTGAGAGACAGAAGCCGGTTGCGCCGGACCTGCACCAGCCGCGAGGCACCCGTAATCAAACCGACAACCAGCGGATTTTTCAGATGATAAAGCGAATCAGGCGGCGGCGATTCCGGCACGATCGGAATATTGGCGGTCTTGTAACCGCGATTCGCCAGATAGATGGAGGTCGGTGTCTTCGAGGTGCGCGACACGCCGGCCAGCACGATATCGGCTTCTTCCCAATTTTCCCAGCCGACGCCGTCGTCATGGGCAATAGTGAACTGGATCGCCTCGACCCGGGCGAAATAGGCGGCGTCCAGAATATGCTGACGGCCCGGTCGTGCCTTGGCTTCCTGACCCAGCATGTTTGACAGGGCGTCGGTCACCGTATCCAGGGCCGGCACCGAGGGGAGTCCGAGATGCCGGCATTCGCGCTCCAGCTTTGCCCGGATGTCGCGATTGACGATGGTGAAAATGACCAGTCCCGGATTGTCGGCGACTTCCGACAGGATGCGGTTGAGATGCTTTTCGGAACGGACCATGGGCCAGAAATGCTTGATGATCTCGACACCGTCAAACTGGGCAAGCGCCGCCTTGGCGATATTTTCCAGGGTCTCGCCGGTTGAATCCGAGAGCAGATGGAGGTGGAGACGATTCATCCCCCAAGCTTTGTGATTTCACGGGGGATAAAGCAAGGGATGAAAGCGGGGATAAATGTTGCGCTACGCTTCATCCCCGATTCCGGCCAAACCATCCACAGCCAGCCAACATTGACAGATTCCATCCCCAGCCTGTGGATAGCGGGGACCAAATTGTGGAATCGGTTAAATTTGCCTTAACAGCGATCTGTCAATCTGTTTGTATTTGCGGTGCTGGCGGGTTACCGCCTTTTCCACGCTCTATCATCAACAACAATCTATAATAAATACTTATATATTATATTGGATCACCGTCGCCTTATGCCGAACGATAGCACTTCCCCGAAAATTCTGCTCCAGACATTGCTCGGCAGGAAGACCGAACAGACGCCTGTGTGGCTGATGCGCCAGGCAGGCCGTTATCTGCCGGAATATCGGGAATTGCGCGCAAAAAAAGGCGGATTTCTGGAACTTTGCTACGATGCAGATGCTGCAGCCGAGGTCACGCTGCAGCCAATCAAGCGGTTCGGATTCGACGGTGCGATCCTGTTTTCCGACATATTGATCGTCCCGCACGCGATGGGCCAGAAGCTCTGGTTTGAGACGGGGGAAGGACCTCGGCTGGCCCCGAGGTTGCTGGACGCGTCTCTTGCCTCTCTGGAGGGTGCTCCCGAGCATTTTGAGGCAATATATGCTACTGTCCGATCGGTCGCCGCGCAGCTCGACGAGAAAACCACCTTCATGGGTTTTGCCGGCAGTCCCTGGACAATCGCGACCTATATGGTCAACGGCCAGGGCAGCAAGGACCAGGCAGCCACGCGCCGCTTCGCCTATCGCGACGAAGCCGCCTTCTCTGAACTGATCGACGCGATCGTCGAAAATACCGTCACTTATCTGCTCGGCCAGATCGAGGCAGGCGTCGACGCGGTGCAGCTGTTCGACAGCTGGGCCGGATCACTGTCACCGGCGCAGTTTGAAAAATGGGTGATTGCGCCCAATGCGGCGATCATTTCGCAGCTGAAGGCGGTGCATCCAGACCTGCCGATTATCGGTTTTCCGAAGGGGGCCGGCGCGAAACTCATCGCCTATGCCCGCGAAACCGGCGCCAGTGCGATCGGTCTCGACGAAACGGTCGATCCGGTCTGGGCCCATGACAATCTGCCGGCCGGGCTTCCGGTACAGGGCAATCTCGATCCGTTGGCGCTGATTGCCGGCGGTGAGGCGCTGGAAAAATCCGTTCGCCATATTCTCGATGTTTTTGCCGACCGGCCCCATATTTTCAATCTCGGTCACGGGATTTTGCCGGACACGCCCATTGAACATGTTGAAAATCTGCTTACACTTGTGAGGCAATGAATGAAATTCTCTCGATGCTCTATCTCTGGTTAAAATCCGCCCATATCATCTTCATCATCTTCTGGATGGCGGGGCTGTTCATGATGCCGCGCTTCTTTGTCTATCACCAGGAATGCGCCGTCGGTTCGGACGAGGATGCGAAATGGATCGAGCGCGAGGGCAAGCTGCGCAAAATCATTCTCAACCCGTCGCTGGTGATCACCTGGATATTGGGTCTGCTGCTGGCCTATAATATCGGTGCGTTCAGCCAGGGCTGGTTCCACGCCAAATTGCTCGTCGTGCTGCTGCTGACCGGCTATCACGGCTGGATGATCGGCTATGTGAAGAAACTGGCCCGGGGCGAGCGGTCGATGAGTGACAAGGCCTTGCGGCTGGTCAATGAAGTGCCGGGCATCGCCGCGGCGATCATCGTGATACTGGTGATCATCAAACCCTTTTGACGGGGCCTGGTTGACAGTGAAATCACAAAGGCGTAATCAAGCGCCAAAGCCCGTCCGGGCGAATTTTCATGTGAATCAAAGACAGCATCACGCTGCGCGCATGCAATACTTAAGAAACACCCTCCTGATATATCTGGATAAACCTCCATGCATTTAAAAGAACTGAAGAAAAAATCGCCCGCCGATCTCGTCTCAATGGCTGAAGAACTGGGCGTCGAGGGTGCTTCCACCCTGCGCAAACAGGACCTGATGTTCGCGATCCTGAAAGAACTGGCCGACAATGACGAGCAGATCATGGGCGTCGGTACGATCGAAGTGCTGACCGATGGTTTCGGATTCCTGCGCTCGGCGGATGCCAATTATCTCGCCGGTCCCGATGATATTTACGTCTCCCCCAATCAGGTTCGGAAGTTCGGCTTGCGCACCGGCGATACCGTCGAAGGCGAAATCCGCGCGCCGCGCGATGGCGAGCGCTATTTCGCGCTGACCAAGCTGATCTCGATCAATTTCGACGATCCGGACGCCGTGCGTCATCGGGTCAATTTCGACAATCTGACACCGCTCTACCCCGACGAGAAGCTCAAGCTCGACAGTCTTGATCCGACCGAAAAGGACAAGTCGGCGCGCGTGATCGATATCATCTCGCCGCAGGGCAAGGGCCAGCGCGCGCTGATCGTGGCGCCGCCGCGGACCGGTAAGACCGTGCTGCTGCAGAATATCGCCAAGGCGATCACCGACAATCATCCGGAAGTCTATCTGATGGTGCTGCTGATCGA
>CAWUKF010000078.1:0-9657 GCA_963922745.1 uncultured Sphingomonadales bacterium | reverse complement strand
GCGCCGCGCTGTTCGATGAGGATGGAGTTGGTCATGGAAGCTAGATCGCCCCAACCGCTTTCCCTGCCGCCTCAAACATCCCCAAAATCTGGTCAACCTGCTCGTTCGTATGTTCCGCGCAGAGCGAACAGCGGAGCAGCGTCATATTGGCCGGTGTCGCTGGCGGTCTGGCAAGATTCACATATAGCCCTTCGGCAAGCAAAGCCTGCCACATCATCGCGCCTTTCTCGAGATCGGGCATGATCACTGCGATGATCGCGCTTTGCGCCTCGGGCGTGCCGAGAGAGAAGCCCAGATCGCGCAGACCCTGGTGCAGCTTCTTGCTGTTCTCCCAAAGATGCGCGCGCTTGTTGCCGCTGTGCATCAGCTTGCGGATCGACGTGCTGGCTGTCGCCATGACGCTGGGCGGCAGGCTGGCGGTGAACACATAGGGCCGGCAAACCAGCCGCAAGATTTCAAACTTCGGATGGTTTGAGACGCAGAAGCCGCCCACCGTGCCGACGCTTTTGCTGAACGTGCCGATGATGAAATCGACATCGTCAATTACGCCCTGGGCTTCGCAGACACCACGGCCATTCTCGCCGATAAAGCCCATCGAGTGGGCTTCGTCGACCAGCACCATGGCGCCGTTCTCTTTGCAGACGCGAACCATGTCCTTGAGCGGCGCGACGTCGCCTAGCATTGAGTAGACGCCTTCGAGTACGACCAGCTTGCCGGCTTCCGGCGGCAGACGTTTCAGGCGCTTTTCCAGGGCTTCGACATCATTGTGGCGAAAGGCGACAATCTCGGCATTGCCCATCGCGCAGCCATCGTAGATGGAGGCATGGCTGTCGGTATCGAGAATGACATAGTCGCCCTTGCCGGCGAGCGTGGAGATGATTCCGAGATTTGCCTGATAACCGGTGGAAAAGACCATCGCATGGTCCATCGCGTAAAATTCCTTGAGCGCATCCTCGCAATCGCGGTGCAGGCTGTAGGTGCCGTTGAGTACGCGGCTGCCGGTGGTGCCGGAGCCGAATTCGGCCAGCGCCTTCAGGCCGGCCTGACGCACATCGTCGTCAAAGGTCATGCCCATGTAGTTATAGGTGCCGAGGAGAATCGTTTCCTTGCCGTTGCAGATGGCGACGGTCGGTGAGAGTACTTCCTCCATCACCAGGGAAAACGGGTCCTTGACGCCGGTCGCCAGAAGATTTTCACGTTCCTGGATAAGCGGATCAAATTTGCTGAGTAGATCGGTCATTGTTTACTTCCGTTCGTGCTGAGCCTGTCGGAGTACGAACCACCCGCTCGTGCGACCCTTCGGCTAGCTCAGGGCGAACGGGTGCCGGGCTTTAGCTGTCCATCAATTTTGCAACGGCATCCGCGAGCTGACCGACGGTCTCGATCTCGGCCTGCATGTTCATGGTGATGATAATGTCAAATTCATCCTCGACGGCGGCGACAAAATCCATGACCGTCAGGCTGTCCCATTCGAGATCGCCCTGGAAGGTGGTGGATGCCGTCAAATCGACGCCCTTGTTGTTGAAGGGGCCGATCAGTTCGCAGATCTTGGCCATGATGTCTTCGCGATTTGCCATATATTGCTTTCCTCATGTCATTGGCAAAAATGCCTTGCCAGACCTTTGCCAACGGATGCGCCCCAATGGCAAGTGAATAAGGCGCAAAAGCGGCATCAGCTTGCCCAATTGCGTCGATTGTGTCACTTTCCCGGAAGCTTGGGAGGAAACTATGGCGGAAGACAGAAAATGGCCGGATGATGCGGTGTACGCGCTGCGAACGACGCAACAGCATCATGTCCAGCTGAGCATGATGGCCGACCATAAGGCCAATATGCTGCTTGGCGCGACATTCATCGTTTTTACCCTCGCCATCGGGCAGAGTCAGGCTGGCACCATGTCGCTGCCGCTGTTGATCCTGGCGATTGCGGCCTTTGCGTCAGCCGGGATGGCGGCGGTCGCAGTGATGCCCTCCTTCGCCCCCCGCAAGGGAGGCCCGACCAATATGCTTTTTTTCGGTGGGTTCAGCACGCTGTCGGAAGATGAGTTTATCGAGCGGCTGCTGGACGAGGAATTCCAGAGCCAGGAGGCGGTATACCGCGCGATGCTGCGCGACATCTACCAGATGGGGACGGTGCTGAGCCAGAAGAAATACCGTTTTCTCGGCTGGGCCTACAGAGTATTTCTGGCCGGCCTGACGCTGACCTTCATCACCTATGTCTACGAACAGTTCGCTGGCTCAATCCTCTGAACGCGCTTACATCCAGTCATTCTGGCGATACCAGCTTGCTGTATCCCTGAGGCCCTCGCGTGTTTCGATCCGGGGTTGCCACAGCCGCGCGGGCAGCTGCTTTTGCGGATCGATCGTCCAGTCGTCGTGACAGAAATAATTGACCCGGTCCGCAGTGAGTTTTGCTTTGTCGCGGCGCAGCAGACGGTCTGCTCCGGCCCCGATCCGCAGCAGTGGCTTCGGTATGCCGACGGCGGAAATCCGCTTGCCTATCGCTGTGCCTATCGCCCGAGCAAAGTCGACCTGAGTCCAGCCGCCTGGCTTGCCGTCATCGACCTCGAAAATCCGGGCGGTTAACTCTTCCTGTTCTGGCAGAAGCGCGAGCAAGGCGCGGCACAGATCCTCGACATGGATGACCGAGAGGCGGCCGTCCGCATCGGGGGGCATCGTCACAAAGCCGAGTCTGGCCATCTTGAACAGATCCAGAAATTCGCCGTCACCGGGCCCATAAACAGCCGGTGGACGCAGGATCGTCCAGTCGAGTCCGCTGGTCGCGACTATTTTTTCTGCCTTGGCCTTGGTCTCTCCATAGATCGACAGTTGCGGCTGGGTCGCGGCCAGTGACGAGACGTGAACAAAACGTTTGGTAGCGGCCTGTTTAGCTGCTTCCACCACCGCGAGGGTGCCTGTCACATTGCCGGCTTCGAACCCGGCCCGGTCGGGCGCGTTGACCACGCCGGCGATATGGAGAATCATATCCGCCCCGGCGCATAGTCGAGCGAGACTGTCCTGATCATCCAGCGCACCGCCGACCCATTCGACGCCTGGTCGGTCATCCTGCCTGCGCCGGGTCAGCGCGCGCGCGCGATAGCCTTCGCGAACCATCAGGTCGAGCATCCGGCCACCGACAAAGCCGGTTGCGCCGGTGATTGCGACGGTTTTGCGGGCGGTCTCGGTCATGGTGTCTACACCAGCACCATCTGGTTGCGGTGCACCACCGCGCTGCGCGGCGCATAGCCGAGCAAGGCTTCCAGCTCCGAGCTGCGGTGCCCGATGATTCGTGCACAATCCAGCGCGTCATATTCGGCCAGGCCACGCGCAACGGTCAGACCGTTCTCGTCCTTGATCTCGATCACATCGCTGCGTTCAAATTGTCCGTCGATCGCGATGATGCCGGCGGCCAGCAGGCTGCCGCCCGATTGCAAGGCTGCCACCGCGCCGGCGTCGATCGTGATTGTCCCTGCCGAGGTGAGCCGCCCGCCAAGCCAGGTTTTGCGGGCATTGGCGCCATCACCGGCCTTGAACAGCGTGCCGACATTGGTCAGTGCATAGCGTTCCAGCGGATGTTCTTCCCGCCCCGAGATGATCGACAATTCAATCCCGGCAAGATTGGCGATTTTCGCTGCCTGAAGTTTCGATATCATGCCGCCAGATCCGAGCCCCGATGACGAGCTGCCGTCCGCCATCGCCATGATCGAGTCATCAACGGTTTCCACCAGGCCGATAAATTGTCCGTTGGTCTCACTGTCCGGTCTGCGGTCATATAGGCCGTCGATGTCGGAAAGCAGCAGCACGCGATCAGCCCCAGCGGCCTGCGCCACCCGCGCGGCCAGCCGGTCATTGTCACCAAAGCGGATCTCGTCGGTGGCGACGCTGTCATTTTCGTTGATCACCGCAATGGCACGATGCTCCAGCAGCTTTTCCAGCGTGGCGGTTGCGTTAAGATAGCGCTTGCGGTCTTCCAGATCGTCGAGCGTAAGCAGCATCTGGGCGGCGGTTATCTGATGCTCGGCCAGCAGCTCCGACCACAGGCTGCTCAAGGCGATCTGTCCGACCGAGGCCGCGGCCTGGGCCTCTGCCAGGCTGGCGCGACCACCATGGTCAAGGCCCAGCTTGCGTGCACCGAGCGCGATCGAACCGGACGAAACGATGATGATACTGTCGCCCGCCTGATGGCGTTTCGCGATATCCGCAACCAGCGTTTTCAGCCAGGTCCGGCGCGCCTGCCCATCCTGCCCGACAAGCAATGCAGACCCGACCTTGACGACAATCGTTTCGCGCTGCGCGGCATTCACAGCGGCGACCAATCCTTGGCTTTGTCCTCTTCATCAGAGGACCCTTTGGGTTTGCCTTTTTGCTCGATGGAACTGTTTTCGCCGACGGCTTCGAGAATCTTGTCGAGGGCCGCATCCAGACCGGCACCCGTCGCGCCGGAAACCGGCAGAACAAGTTCCGCTCCTGCAGCGCGCAATTGATCGGCAATATCCGCCATCAACTCGTCATCGAGAAGATCGGCCTTGTTCAGCGCCAGTATCTGGGGCTTCTCGGACAGGCCGCCGCCATATTTTTCGAGTTCCTTGGTCACTGTCTGCCAGGCTTCGACCGGGTCGTCGCCAGTCGCGTCGACCAAGTGCAGCAATATCTTGCACCGCTCGATATGGCCCAAAAAGCGGTCGCCGATGCCAGCGCCATCAGCGGCACCTTCGATCAGCCCGGGAATATCGGCGAGTACGAACTCACGACCCTTGTGGCGAACCACGCCGAGCTGCGGATGGATGGTGGTGAACGGATAGGCACCGACCTTGGCGTCCGTGTTGGTGACCTTGTTGATCAGCGTCGATTTGCCGGCATTGGGCAGGCCAACCAGACCGGCGTCGGCGATCAGCTTGAGCCGCAGCCAGACCGCGGCTTCCTCACCCAGTTCACCGGGTTGGTGCTGGCGCGGCGCGCGGTTGGTTGAACTTTTGTAGCTTGCATTACCGCGTCCGCCGATGCCGCCTTCGAGGAAGGTCGCGCGCTGGCCCTCCTGGGTGAAATCGAGCAGCACATGTTCCTTGTCTTCCGACAATATCTGTGTCCCAACAGGCACCTTGATGACCAGATCATCGCCGCCGGCACCGGTGCGGTTGCGGCCAGCGCCGCCCTTGCCGCGCGGGGCCTTGAAATGCTGGGCATAGCGGAAGTCGATCAGCGTGTTGAGGCCTTCGACCGCCATGAAGACGATATCACCGCCCTTACCGCCATTGCCGCCATCGGGACCGCCATATTGGATATATTTTTCACGCCGGAAACTGACAGCGCCAGGCCCGCCCTGACCGGAGCTGACATAGATTTTGGCTTGATCGAGAAAATGCATGTAGGTGCATTTAGGGACAAGGCGAGCGAAACGCTAGGCTTTGGTGCAATATAAAGAGACTGCCCGCCGGTCCCGTGCGCGAAAATCGTCTATATGCTCAGCCCGCCATCGACTGCAAAGGCGGCGCCGGTGGCGAATTTGCTTTCATCCGACGCCAGGTAGACCAGCAGATGGGCTACATCATCTGGTTCTCCCATATGGCCGACCGGCTGAGCTAGGCTGAACGCTTCCTCGGTTTCCGCCGGATTGGGTGTGCCGTCGATCACGCTGCGGACATTGGGAGTCATGATTGTGCCCGGCAGCACGGCGTTGACGCGGACCCCGTTTTTCTCCCGCGCGCAATAGAGCGCGATCGATTTGGTCATCATCGGAATTGCGGCCTTGGCGCTGTTATAGGCGACCAGATCGGCGCTGGCGTTGATCGCGGCGGCGGACGAGAAATTGATGATCGAGCCGCCGGTCTTGCTCATCAATGGAAGCGCCGTCTTGCAGCCCAGAAAGATCGAGTCGACATCGACATTATAGCAGCGGCGGAAATCCTCGTAGCTTACATCGGCGATCGAACCGAACACGGTGACGGCGGCATTGTTCACCAGCACGTCGAGCCGGCCGTACTGCGCATCGACATGGGCGATGACTTCGCTCCAGCGATCAGGGTCGGTAACGTCCTGCTCGAGAAATTCGACATTGGATCCCAGTTCCGCCGCCGTTGCCGCTCCGGCCTCGGCATTGTGATCGGTTATCAGTACCCGCGCACCTTCTTCGGAGAGGCGCTTCGCCGAGGCCTTGCCGAGGCCCATCGCGCCACCGGTTAACAATATGATCTTGTCCTGCACTCGTCCCATCAATATTCCTTTTCCCGGCCTACGCCGCCATTTTGTATCGTCAGCTTATTCTGCAGCTTCCAGTTGTTCCATCTCGGCGACGCGCGGATCATTCGGATAGACCCACTCCTCGCCAATCACCTGCTCGACCGCGAGCCCGTCGGGAATGCGGTTCAGACCAATCATCTTGTCGCAATTCTGGTGAAAGCTGTAGATGCGCGCTTCCTGATAGCTCAGCGGAACGCTCTTGAAGCCGTCGCTTTCCATGGATTTCTGGATCATTTCGCCAAATTGCGTGTCCTCGAGAATGATCGGCGACATGGCGCGGCCATTGGGCTTGCTCTCGTCGGGAACGGTCCACAGGTCGGGGGCTGGCCCGTCGCCCCAGTCCATCGCCATCGTCACCAGCTCCAGCCGGGTGGTGTTGAGCGATGTCGGCCAGAAGATCAGCGGCGGGACAAAATAATTGCTCAGCGGCGATACCCAGTTGGGAAACATCGTATAGCTTTGCGTGCAGGTCCGGCCGAATTCGCCGACTCCCTCAATCTCCTGCCAGTTGGGCGGGCTGTCGATGGCGCGGACATGCTCGCGGTCGGTCTGTTCGGGGGCAGGGGCCAGCATCCGGGCGTGGCCGTTGGCATAAAGCGTGTTCACATTGCGCTTGCTGTCGACGAGCGGCGATACAGTATCCGGATGGATGAAGGGGACGTGATAGACCTCCATATTGGCTTCCATCGCGACCTTCCAGTTGCACTTCAGGTCAAAGCTGTGGCGCGCTGCCAGCCGGATCTTGTCAAAGCGGAACTCCTGCCACTCGTCCCACACCGGGCCGAGCCACTGCTTCAGCGGCATCGCCTCTGCATCGAAATTGACAAAGATCAGATTGCCGAGCCGCTCGCACTTGACCGGAATCAGGCTGCGACAGGACATATCGAAATCGGGACCGAAATCTTGTTTCTCGGGTACTCCGACGAGTGTGCCGTCGGTCTTGTAGGTCCAGTTGTGATAGCCGCACATCAGACGGGGAGATTTGCCCCTTTCCTCGGTCACCACCGGCGCACCGCGGTGGCGGCAGGTATTGTAAAAGGCCCGCACTTCGCCGTCCATCCCGTGGACGATCACGATCGGATCGCCGATCTGCTCCCATTTCATGAAGCATCCCGGTTCCGGGACTTCATCGATATGGGCAGCGAACAACCAGGTTTTCTTCCACAGATATTGCTGTTCGAGATCGTAATATTCCTGCGATGTATAGCGGCCCGCTGGCAGATCGGGCAGACGCGGAAAATCCCGGGGCGGAGCCGTTCGCGACGCTTCCCACTCCATCAACCGCTTCATTTGGTCGATATATGCAGCATCCATCGTCATAGTGATCTCCTTCTCCGCCGGTTTGGTCGCACGGGGGAAGGGTCAAGTCGATTGGCAAATATGATAGACGGCAGGGATGGAAAATGCGGACCGGTTGCGCGGCCAGTCAACCAATCCTGAAACCGCCGGGCTAGCTCGCAGCGCGGACGGCACCGATCAGATCGGCGGATCGCATGTCGCCCAGCAATCCGTCACCCATCTTGTTCATGACGTAGCAATAGGTCGCGCGGTTTTCCATATCGATCAGAATTTGCGATCCCCCGTAGCCGCCCCAGAACATGCAGTTTTCGTTCGGTAACTGCACCACTTGTCCAATCAGGCCGAAGCCCAGTCCGAAACGCAGCGGCAGGCCCATCAGCACCAGATCATTGCCTTCGATCTGCAGTTCGAGCGCCTTGCGACAGCCCGCCTCCGACAGGATGCGCTTGCCCTTGGCGACTCCTCCGTTAGCGAGCAAAACATGGATTTCGGCGACCGACCGCGCGTTGCCGGTGCCTCCGGCCGCGGGTATTTCGGCGCCGCGCCATTCTCTCGTCCGCGTGTCGAGCGGGTTGATCGGGGGGTTGGTAAAGGTCTTGCGCTGGATGTCATTGGCCGCTGCTTGCGCCGCGTCGGCCGTCGGCGGGATCAGATCGGCAACCCGATGGTCATGTTCGGCTGGGAGGCCAATATGGAAGTCCGCATCTAGCGGCTTGGCGATTTCCTCGCGGAACACCGTGCCGAGCGACTTGCCGGTGATCCGTCGGACCACTTCGCCGACCAGATAACCCTGAGTGATGGCATGATAGCCGACCTGTGCGCCCGGCTCCCACCAGGGGGCCTGGGCGGCCAATAGCGAGGTCGCCTTGTCCCAGTCGTAAAGATCCTCGCGGGTGATTGGCACCTCCCAGCCGGAAAGGCCGGACGAATGGCTCATCAGCTGGGCGACGGTGACTTCCACCTTACCGTTCTGCGCAAATTCTGGCCAATATTTCGCTACCGGGGCGTCAAAATCCAGTTCGCCACGATCGGCGATCAACAAGGCGGTCAGCGCGGTCATAGTCTTGGTCGTTGAATAGACATTGACGATGGTATTAGCCTCCCACGGCCGCGTCTTCGCCTCGTCGGCCCAGCCACCCCAGATATCGATAATGGTTTCGCCGTCGATCGTTGCGCAAAAGGATGCGCCGACATCGGCTCCGCTTTCCAGACTGGCGGCCATGACATCGCGCACATGCGCAAACCGGTCCTGGCTGGACCCGCGAACCAAATTGCCTGTCATCGGATTCCCTTAAGCGGCTGAAACCCTGACCGGTATCGCGCTTTGCAGGGCCTGTCCAGTGATCGGATCGATATTGTCGTCGTCGGTCAGCAAGCGGTTGGTCGACCCGCCCTTGCTCATCACTTCATCCTTGCCCGCCTCGCTGTCGCCGAAGGCATGGCTCATCGAAATGACGCCGGGGCGGACTTTATCATCGGCCTTGGCTAGGCCGAAAATCGTGGCGGTGGGCGAGGTGATTTCGATGATCGCACCGTCTTCGATACCGGCTGCGGCCAGATCTCCGGGGTTGAAAAAGGCCGGGTTGGTCGGCATTTTTTCGACCAGCTTGGGAAACGTGTGGCCATTGCTGTTGTAGCGATGCTTGGACCGGCGCGAAATCAGGCGGAAATCGAAGCCCTCCTGAGCCGGATCATTGGCGGCATATTCCGTCAATTGCTGAGGCATCGCACCAGCATTCAAATCGAATTTCTCCTGCGCCTCCGGATCGGCTGGCCCCACCACGGGATGCAATTCATCATAGGTGATCGCAGCGCCCTTGCGATCCAGCGCCGCGGCATCGGCCTTGGCCTTGCTCGGCTTGAGCAGCGAGCCTTCGGAAATCAGATCCAGTACCGTCGCCTTGTCCGGGCATTGGTCCATCGAGACCGGGCCGCCGGGAAAATTCATTTCGATGCCCATATGCTTGGCCAGCCACCAGAGCATCTCATATTCGTCCATCGTGTCGCCGGGCGGTGGCACCATCGCTTCGGTATAATGGGCATAGGCTTCTTCGGTGAAGGCGTCCGAGACATTGTTGATGTCTTCGCGTTCCAGGCACATGGAGGGCGCGAGGATCATGTCGG
>CAWUKF010000077.1:0-9663 GCA_963922745.1 uncultured Sphingomonadales bacterium | reverse complement strand
CCCCTACCCAGACAAGAGGATATTCCATGACCAGTTCGACCATCCAGACGATCAATCCGCTAACCGAACAGGTCCTGGCGACCTATCCGCTCATGACCGACGACGAAGCAATGGAAACGGTGCAAAAGTGCCATGATGCCCATCTCGAATGGCGGCTGAAGAGCCTGGACGAACGCGCCAGCGTGATCGCGGCGATTGCAGCCGAATTGCGTAAGTCGAAGGACGAATTTGCCCAGCTGATGACCGATGAAATGGGCAAGCTGATCGGCGACGGTCGGCAAGAGGTCGAGCTGTGCGCGAGCATCTGCGACTATACCGCGAAACACGGTCCGAAAATGCTCGCGGACGAGGAACGGGAAGTTGCCGATGGCCGGGGTCTGGTGACCTATTCGCCGATCGGTGTTGTCTACGGCATCCAGCCGTGGAACTTTCCCTGCTATCAGGCAATTCGCTATTCGATCTCCAGCCTGATGGTTGGTAATGGTGTGCTTCTGAAACATTCGGAAAACTGTACCGGTAGCGGATTGCTGCTGCGCGATATCTATGAACGCGCCGGTCTGCCCCAAGGGCTGTTCGGTGTGCTGCTGATCAGCCACGACCAGTCCGATGCCATTATCGAGCACAAGCTGGTCCGCGGCGTGACCCTGACCGGCAGCGACAAGGCCGGACGCACGGTGGCGCAGAAGGCGGCTTCGGTTTCGAAAAAGACCGTGCTCGAACTCGGCTCGAACGACGCCTATCTGGTGTTTGACGACGCTGATCTCGAGCTGGCGGTCAAGACCTGCGCGCAGGGCCGGCTGTTCAACAACGGCCAGACCTGTGTTGCGGCGAAGCGCTTCATCGTCACGGAGAAAAATTATGATGCCTTTGTCGAGGGCTATGTCGCGGCGTTCAGGGATGTCGTCATGGGGGATCCCAATGACGACGACACCCAGCTGGGCCCGATTGTTTCCTGCAGCCAGCGTGACCAGATTCACCAGCAGGTGGTGGACAGTGTCGCCAAGGGGGCACGGGTCGTCATCGGGGGAGAAATCCCCGACCGTACCGGCTGGTTTTATCCGGCGACCGCGCTGGTTGACGTGGCGCGGGGACAGCCCGCCTATGACGACGAGATTTTCGGCCCCGTTGCCTCGATCATCAAGGCGAAGGATGATGAGGATGCCATGCGCATCGCCAATGACAGCCGCTATGGCCTGGGCGGCGGTATCTTCAGCAAGGATGTCGATCGCGCGGTAAAGATGGCATCGACCTATTTCGACACCGGCATGGTCAATATCAACACCTATGCGATCGCCTCGCCCGACATGCCGTTCGGCGGGGTCAAGGATTCCGGCTATGGCCGGGAACATGGCGAGGTCGGCCTGAAGGAATTTGTCAATGTGAAGGCGATCAAGATTGCCGCATGAGGTGAGCGAAACGCTTCACTGCGATGTTGCGGTAATCGGCGCGGGAACCGCAGGACTTGCGGCAGAGCGTGCGGCAAGGGCCAACGGTGCCAGCACCTTGCTGATCGATCCAGAATATCGGGGGACAACCTGCGCGACGGTCGGTTGCATGCCATCGAAGCTGCTGATCGCGGCGGGCCATGCCGCCCACGCGGCGCGATCGACCGAATTGTTTGGCATCTCGGTCGCAGATGTCACGATCGACGGCAGCGCGGTGATGCAGCGGGTGCGCGACGAGCGCGACCGCTTTGCCCGGCTGACCCGCGAAAATATCGACGAGATTCCGGACGGCATCCGGTTGACGGCGCGGGCCAGGTTCTTGGCACCCGACTGTCTCGAACTGGACGATGGCCGGCAGGTAAAGGCGGGCGCGGTCGTCATTGCGACCGGTTCCGCTCCCTTTGTTCCTGATGAATTTTCAGGGCTTGGCGAGCGGCTGCTGACCAATGAAACCATATTCGAGCTGACGGATTTGCCATGGCGACTGGCGGTCGTCGGGGCGGGACCGATCGGGCTGGAGCTGGCGCAGGCGATGGCGCGGCTGGGCGTCGAGGTCAGCCTGTTCAACCGCGGGAACCGGCTCGGCGGGATTCGCTGTGACCGCGTACATGACGTCGTGCGGACTATTATCGAAGAGGATCTGGCGCTTCATCTGGGCGTCGCGCTGGAGGCGCGGCGGAGCGGTGAGGGGGTCAGGCTCGCCTGGAGCGGGGATTCGTCCGGCCATGCCGAATTTGACTATATTCTCGTTGCCACGGGGCGTCCGCCGAATCTCGACGGTCTCAATCTGGGCGCTGCCGGGATCGCGCTCGACGAGCATGGCGTACCGGAGCATGACCGCGTGACGATGCAGTGCGGAGACAGCGCGATTTTCATTGCCGGCGATGTCGCGAATGACCAGCCGGTGCTGCACGAGGCCTCGCAGGATGGTGCGATTGCCGGACGCAATGCCGTCGCCTTTCCGGCGTCGAGTACCGCCGATCGGTTCACGCCGTTCAGCATCACCTTCACCAGCCCACCGGTGGTACGGATCGGCAAATCGGAGGAGGACGGCGTAGTCACCGGCACCGCCGACTTCAGCGATCAGGGCCGCGCCCGGGTGGAAGGGGTGAACGAGGGCGTCCTCACGCTCTATGCCGCCGCGCCCGATGGCAGGCTGATCGGGGCCGATCTGTGCGCGCCGGCCAGCGAGCATCTGGGGCACATGCTGGCCTGGGCGATCCAGCAGGGGCAGACCGCAACACAGCTGCTGGAAATGCCCTTCTACCATCCGACCATCGAGGAAGGGCTGAAACAGGCGCTGCGCACGATTTGCGCCGCCACGCCGCTTGACCTGCCCGAAGATCAGGACCGGGGCGTGCCGTCCGGTGCCTAGCGCGGCGTCCGGGCAAAAAAACAGGGAACCATCCGGCGGATGATTCCCTGTTCTAGAAAATGGTAGACGCTGAGGGGTTCGAACCCACGACCCGCTGATTAAGAGTCAGCTGCTCTACCAACTGAGCTAAGCGTCCATATGGTCTGACTGGCTATATAGGGCCGGATTTCGCAAACGCAACATCTTGCTTGCAATAATCAGCCGAAGGCTCCCCCGCGTCGTCCGGGGTGGCGTTCGATCGACATCAATATGCCGACGCAGATCATGATCGTCATCATCGACGAGCCACCATGACTGAGGAAGGGCAGGGGAATGCCGACTACCGGCGCCAGGCCCATCACCATCATCAGGTTGATCGCGACGTAGAAGAAAATGGTAACGGTCAGGCCTGCTGCGGTCAGTTGGGAAAAGCGGGTTTTGGCGTTCGTCGCCACGCCGAGTCCCCAGCGGAACAGCAGGAAGAAGCAGATCAGGACGAGGATGCCGCCCATCAGGCCCCATTCCTCGGCCATGGTGGCAAAGACGAAATCGGTGTGGCCCTCGGGCAGATAGTCGAGATGGCTCTGCGTGCCGTTGAGGAAGCCCTTGCCGAACAGGCCGCCGGATCCGATCGCGATCTTCGACTGGCTGATATGATAGCCGGATCCCAGGGGATCATTTTCCGGGTTGAGAAAAGTGGTCACGCGCCGCTGCTGATATTCTTCCAGAACAAAGAAATAGGCGAGCGGGGCCATCACCGCCACCGCTGCACCGCCGCCAATGAACAGGCGCAGGGGCAGTCCGGCAAGAAAGGCGATGGTCAGAGCCCCGGCAACCACGGTTATCGTTGTCCCGAGGTCGGGTTGCAGCAGGATCAGTGCGCATGGCAGCGCCAGCAGGGCGAACAAGGGCCAGATGGCACCCCAGGTCCGGATCTGGCTCGGCGGCAGCAGGTCGTAGAAGCGGGCGACCGCGAGAATGATCGCGACCTTCATCAGCTCCGATGGCTGCAACCGGATGATGCCAAGGTTTAGCCATCGCTGGCTGCCACCGCCGACGGCCCCGATCAGCTCGACGCCAAGCAGCATCAGGACGACGACGCCGTAAACCGGAAACGCCATGGTTTTCCAGAAATTTTCCTTGAACCGGGACAGCACGATCGCCATCCCGACAAACAGCACGAAGCGGATCATATGCGACCCTGCCCACGGGGTTACGCTCCCCCCGGCGGCGGAATAGAGCACGACAAAACCAAAGCTGGCCAATATGAACAACAGTAATATCGTTTTCCAGGGTAGCTGCGCGATCGGCGCCGGAATGAAATCACTCAATTGCTACTCTCCGGCGCTGGCTTCTGTGCCGGCTGCAGGTGCCTCCGAAGCTTTGTTGTCCGCCACTGCCTTTTCGAGATTTCTCGCGCTGCGATAGGCTGCCATTTTCGCATCCATCCGTTCCTGTATGGTACCGCCCCAGGATGTTTCGAGATCGGTCAGCACGTTCATCGCCTTCTCCCGGTCGTAGAGGAAGGTCAGCACGTCCCTGGCGACAGGATAGGCTGATCCGGAGCCGCCGCCATGTTCGATCACCACCGCCGCAGCGTAGCGGGGATTGTCAAATGGTGCAAAGCAGACAAACAGGCCGTGGTCGCGATATTTCCAGGGGGCGCTGCGCGTGCCGTTTGCAACGCTGAGACTGACGACCTGCGCGGTGCCGGTCTTGCCTGCCATCAGCACGTTGTCGATGGGGAGCCGGGCACGACCGGCGGTGCCGCGACCATTGACCACTTCACTCATCGCCGCCCGCACATAGGCGATATGTTCGTCGGTAAAGCCCAGCGAAGGTGCCGGCTTGCGCTTTGTGTCGACCAGCATGTGCGGCATCAGCTTGCGTCCGGTGGCGAGCCGCGCCACCATCACCGCGAGTTGCAGCGGGTTGGTGAGATAATAGCCCTGGCCGATCGAGCTGTTGACCGTGTCATAGGTCTGCCATTTCCGCTTGTATTTTTTCTCCAGCCAGGCCGGGCTTGGCACCGTCCCGTAAAACTGGCTCGAGACGGGCAGGGGAAACTCCTGTCCCAGGCCCAAAAGCTTGGCGTAGTCCGCTACCTTGGCGAAGCCCACTTCCTGGGCGAAATGGTAGAAATAGCTGTCGCAGCTCTGGTAAATGCCCTTGGCCATGTCGACCTGGCCATGGTTGCCCCAGCAATGGAAAAAGCGGTTGCCGATGCGGCGGCCACCGCCGCATATGATGGTCTCGCTCGGCTGTATTCCTGCCTCCATAAAGGCCATGGCGTGCATCGGTTTGACCGTTGAGCCGGGCGGATACAGGCCCTTGAGGATCTTGTTGCGCAGCGGGACATGATCGTCTTCGGACAGCATGCCCCATTCAACCGTACTGATGCCGTCCGAAAAGCTGTTGGGATCGAAGCTTGGCATCGATGCCATGGCCAATATGTCGCCGCTATGGGTGTCGAGCACCACCACGGAACCGGATTCCGGCCCCAGTCGGCGAGCCGCATATTCCTGCAGATCAATATCGATAGTCAGTTGCAGCGCCTTGCCCGGCGTATCGGGGTGCGTGTTGAGTTCGCGAACAATCTTGCCACGGGCCGTCACCTCGACCCGCTTTGCCCCCGGCTTGCCCTGCAGCCGGTCCTCGAACATTTTCTCCAGACCATCCTTGCCAATCTTGTAGCCGGGGGTGATCAGGATCGGGTCGGGATTTTCCTTATAGTCTTCCGCCGATGCGATGCCGACATAGCCCACCAGATGGCCGACGGCGGCGCCGCTGGGATAGTTGCGCGAGAATCCCTGCCGCGGCGACACGCCGGGCAGATCGGGCAGCCTGACGCTGACCGCTGCATATTCTTCCCAGTTCAGCCCGGTCGCCACCTGGACAGGCTGAAAGCTGGTGGCCTGTGCCAGTTCCTTGTTGATCCGGTCCAGCTCCTCGGAGTCGAGCGAGAGCAATTCGGCGAGGGTAGCGACGGTCTTTTTCTTGTCGCGCAGCCGGTCGGGAATGATATCGACACGAAAATCGGTCTTGTTGTTGGCAATCGGCTTGCCGTTGCGGTCGATCAGCCAGCCCCGGCGTGGCGGAACCAGCGTGAGATTGACCCGGTTGCTTTCCGACAGCAGCTTGTAGCGTTCGTTCTCGGCAACCGAGATGAAGGCCATGCGCCCAGCCAGCAATATCCCAACGCCAATCTGCAGTCCGCCGATCACGGTTGCCCGGCGAGTGAAGGTGATCTCCTGCATCGCGCTGCTGATGGTTTTTGCGGCCTTCATGAAGCCACCCGCCAGTTGTCGATTGCGCCGATCAGCCGGGCAACGAACGGATAGAGGAGGACAGACAGCAGAATCTGGGGGATCAACAGGTCGAGCCGCAGCACATTGGATCGGAAATCAACGATAAGCATACCGCCTAATAGCACAATTATGATCGCCGTGGAGGCGATAAGCCAATCCTGCCAATAGTCGCGGCGCACGGCCTTGCGATCGACCGTCTCAAGCAGCACGAAAATGACCGACCAGAGGAAGGCGGCGCTGCCGAATGGCTGGCCGCTGAAGATGTCGTCGATCAGGCCCAGTGGAAAGCCGGCCCACACTGCCCAGTAGCCGGGACGGATCAGGCGCCAGGCCAGAATGACCAGCAGCCCCATCGGCGGCAGGATGGGATAGTCGGTGATGATCGGCAGAGCCGTGATCATCGAGCCGAGGATGACCGTCAGGGGCGGAACCAGCTTGATCCGCAACTGCGAAGGCTGTCGGCCAATCCGGGATTGACGGGCGCGCGGCACTATTCGCCGCTTTCCTGATCCATGTCGTCATTCGCCGAATCCTGCTCGATCTGGCGCACCGTTTCGGCCTGGAAAATGGGCTGGACAATCGCGTGGCTGACCTTGGCCGGATTGGCCAGGACGCGGCCGATCGCACCAGTCTCGGTCTTGCGGATAACGACCGAGACGGGAATGCCGGGACTATAGAGGCCGCCGCTGCCGGACGTGATCATCAGGTCGCCGATCTTGAACGGATTGGAGCCGATATTGATGGGCTGGATATCCACCGTGCCGTCGCCGCGTCCGGTGGCAAAGGCCGGCAGGCTGTCGCTGGCGCGCTGTACCGGGGTGACGTTCTTGCCATCCGACACCAGCAGGACCCGCGCGGTGGTCGGACCGGTCTCCAGGATGCGACCGACCAGACCCTCGGGCGAGCGCACCGGCTGACCTGCTTCCAGGCCGCTGGAGCTGCCGACCCCGAGAGTTGCGATGCGCCGCGAACTGGAGGCGGTCGAACTGATCAGGCGCGCCATGGCGATCGAGTCGGGTACCTCCTCCTTGAGCTTCAGCAAGTGGCGGAGCCGTTCGTTTTCCTGTTTCAGGGCACGGGCTTCCAGGATTTCCGTCCGATTTTTTTCCAGCTCCCTCTGCATCGCGGCATTTTTCGATGCGGCGTTGAAATAGGCAGATATTTCCTCGCCGGCACTGCCCGTGGCTCCGCCGATTTCGGAAAGTGACTTGCTTATGGGCGCCACGGCTTCCGCCCCGATCGTGCGAAGCGCTGAAAACCCGCGAGGATCAATGAAGGAGATGAGCAACAGAAGCAGTCCGAGGACCGCTCCCAAAATGCCCAGCAAATAGCTGGCGAATATGCTGTACTGCGCCCGCTTGGAAAATCCTGGACGCCGATGGTTTGGCGGCGCCATATCGGTTTATCCTTTCGCTTCCTATCGTTGCGTCCTGTTCCCGAAATCAGGCAGTGGTCAACACGCCCCGGAACATGGGATCTTCCATAGCCCGGCCAGTGCCGATGGCAACACAGGCAAGCGGGTCTTCGGCAACCGTCACCGGCAGTCCGGTTTCGTCGCTGAGCGCCGCGTCGAGGCCCGAAATCAGGGCGCCACCGCCGGTCAGGACGATGCCCTGGTCGACGATATCCGCGGCCAGTTCCGGTGCGGTATTTTCAAGTGCGATACGGACGCCCTCGATAATCGTGCCGATTGGTTCGCTGAGCGCTTCCGCGATCTGGCCCTGGTTGATCGAAATTTCCTTCGGGACGCCGTTTACGAGGTCGCGACCCTTGATGTGGATCGTGTGCCCGACACCATCCGCAGGGGCCTGCGCCACGCCAAAGTCCTTCTTGATCCGCTCGGCGGTGGTTTCGCCGATCAGCAGATTGTGATGGCGACGGACGTAGGAAACGATCGCTTCGTCCATCTTGTCGCCGCCGGTGCGGACAGAGGTCGTATAGGCGAGACCGCGCAGCGAAAGCACGGCCACTTCGGTGGTGCCGCCGCCGACGTCCACAACCATCGAGCCGATCGGTTCGGTGACCGGCATATCGGCACCAATCGCGGCAGCCATCGGTTCCTCGATCAGGAACACCTGGCGGGCGCCGGCATTGGATGCGGCATCGCGAATCGCGCGGCGTTCGACCGAGGTCGAACCGCTGGGTACGCAGATCACGATTTCGGGATAGCTGAACAGCTTGCTCTTGCCGTTCACCTTCTGGATGAAAAACTTGATCATCTGTTCGGCGACATCGATGTCGGCGATCACGCCGTCGCGCAGCGGCCGAATGGCCTCGATGCTGTCGGGCGTCTTGCCCATCATCATCTTTGCGTCATTGCCGACGGCCTTGACCTTTTTCACGCCATTGATGGTTTCGATCGCGACGACCGACGGTTCGTTGAGCACAATGCCCTGGCCGCGCAGATATACAACGGTATTCGCGGTGCCGAGATCGATCGCCAAATCTTGCGAACGGAACTTGAACAGATTTTCAAACATATTTTTGTCCGTAATTTCTAATATTTGCAGACATTGCTGCAACAATTAATCCAAGCGATGAATAAGCTGGGCGGGGCATGAAATTAACCATGGGAATCGCACAGAAAAACAGGGGTCGCTTGGCAAGGTCGCTTGGGCTAGGAACGGCAATATGTCAATAAGAAGACTCCCAAATAGCCTTATAAATCGGATAGCTGCCGGAGAGGTTGTCGAACGGCCCGCCAGTGCGCTGAAAGAGCTGGTCGAGAACGCCATCGACGCCGGCGCGAGCCAGATCAACATCCGTCTGGAAGAGGGCGGGCTGGACCTGGTGCAGGTCGCCGACAATGGTTCGGGCATGGGCCGAGACGATATCGCCCTGGCCCTGGAGCGGCATGCCACATCGAAGCTTCCGGACGAGGCGATCGAACTGGTCACCACCATGGGCTTTCGCGGCGAAGCGCTGCCGTCGATCGCCAGCGTCGCGCGCTTGACCATCGAAAGCAGAATGGCCGGGGACGATGGCTGGATGCGGGTCATGGATCATGGCGACCTGGTTGAGGAAGGCCCGGCGGCAATCCCGCCCGGCACCAGAGTGCGGGTCGAGCAGCTGTTTGCCAAGGTGCCGGCAAGGCGCAAGTTCCTGCGCACGGCGCGCAGTGAATATGCGGCCTGCACCGATATCGTCAGGCGCCTCGCAATGGCCCGCCCCGATATCGGTTTCACGCTGGAGCACCAGGGGCGCAAGGCGATTGCGGTTCAGGCCGGGGAAACCGGACCCGAGCGGGTCGCCGCGCTGACCAGCCGCGATCTGCGCGCCAATAGCGTCGGCGTCGACCTGCAGCGGGAAGAGATACATCTTACCGGGGTGGCCGGTCTGCCGACCTACAATCGCGGCGTTGCCGATCACCAGTTCCTGTTCGTCAACGGCCGTCCGGTCAAGGACCGGTTGCTGGTCGGTGCGGTGCGCGGCGCCTATGCCGAGATGCTGGCGCGCGACCGCCATCCGGTGGTTGCGTTGTTCATCGACATGCCACCCGAACTGGTCGATGTGAATGTCCACCCGGCGAAAACCGAGGTGCGTTTTCGCGAACCGG
>CAWUKF010000076.1:0-9727 GCA_963922745.1 uncultured Sphingomonadales bacterium | reverse complement strand
TGCGACTGCAGCGCATATTCGTCGCAGGCTTCGCGGCTGATGCCGTAACGCTCGCCGACGACTTCTGCGGTCTGCAGCATCGGCATGTAGATATCGTCATGCATCTTGAGTAGTTCACGATCAGGCTGAACCCGCATTTCAGGCGTCTGTACGGTTGAGATGGACTCCTGCCCACCGCCGACCACAACATCCATCCGGTCAATCGTCACCTGCTTGGAAGCGGTGGCGATCGCCATCAGCCCCGAGGAACATTGCCGGTCGATCGTCATACCTGGTACTTCGATCGGAAAGCCGGCCCGCAGCGCAACCTGCCGCGCCAGATTACCGCCCTGCGACCCCTGCTGCAGCGCGCTGCCCCAGACGACATCATCGATCATGCCCGGATCGATGCCAGCGCGTTCCACCGCAGCCTTGGCCGCGTAATGACCGAGCGTTGCACCCGTAGTGGTGTTGAAGGCACCCTTGTAGGCCCTGCCTATCGGGGTGCGGGCGGTGGAAACGATGACGGCATCACGCATGATGAAATTCCTCTATGGTTGATAAGGGATTCGGATTTTGGCGCATTGTCCCCGTTAATCGGTCAATTAACAAGGGATTTTTGCAAGACCTGCCTGCCGTTACGGAACGCTAGTCCTTCCCGGCCAGCGCGCCAAAGCCCCCCTCGGGATAAGGCAGAATCATCTCCCCGTCAGGTGCTGCGGTGAAGGTGGTTTGCGTCGGATAGGCAAATTCCAGACCCGCGTCGTTGAACGCCTGCAGGATCGCCAGCCCGATGGTGTGCCGACCCTGATAGACCACATCATATTCGCTGCTCATGATATCGAAATCGAGCTCAAAATTGATCGAGCTGTCACCAAAACCGACAAAGCCGCAGCGCACGAAAACCGCGTCATTTTCCTCGACAATCTTCTGAAGCAGTGCTGGAATCCGGCGGGCCTCTTCCGGCTTGGTCTGGTAGATCACGCCGATGCCGAAGCGCGTCCGCCGTCTCGCAAGACGCGTCATGTTGACGATTTCCTTGCCCAGCAGATTGGTGTTGGAAATGATGATCTCCTCGCCGGTTACCGCTCTCAGCCGCGTGCTCTTGAGGCCGATCTTCTCAATCGTTCCGACGGTCGTGTCGTAACTGATCGTTTCACCCCGGCGGAACGGTTTGTCGAAAATGATCGACAGGGCCGCGAACAGGTCGGAGAAAATGCCCTGTGCGGCCAGGCCGATGGCGATACCGCCGACTCCGAGTCCCGCAATCAGACCGGTCACATCGACGCCCAGATTATCGAGAATCATGATCGCTGCGATGGCGAACAGGACGAAAGTGACCATTATCCGGATCAGGGTCATCGCGTTTTCCAGCGTTTCATGCTGGTCCGGATCCTGCGATGTCCTGCGCACAATAAGACCCAGAATGACTTCCCTCAGCCAAATGGCCACCTGGATAACGGCCGATATGGTGAACAGCACGTGGACCACGCGATCAAAGCTGGATGGTGCCCTGGCGAAGTTCACGACCAGTTCTGCCGAAACCATCAGCATGAACAATTTGCTGGTCCGGGCGATTGTCTTGCCGAGGATCGCCCGATAGCCGGTGAAGTCCTCGTTGCCGCGCACATAGCGGGCAGCGAGACGCTTGACCGCTCCCAGCACGAAGAAAATCACGGTGCCAACGGCAAGCGCGATCAACAGCTCGATATAATGGTTGGAAAGCCAGGTAGTTCCATCGACCGTCAATCGCTGTAGGGACGCACCGATATCCGGCATGGAGGACGAAGGGGGAGTATCTGTTGTTTTGCTCATAGACCTCCAGCTAGGGAAATGTACCGCCAATAACAACCCGCGGGATTGCGGAAAGTCCTGTCCCGGTTACGGCCTGACCGGCTTTCGAGCCCCGATCAGAAACTCCACATTACCCTTTGGACCAGTGATCGGGCTTTCGGTTATTCCCATCACATCCCACCCACAGGTGATCAGCCAGTCGCTCACCTTTTCGCAAGCCGCGTGGCGCACGGAGTCATCCCGGACCACGCCGCCCTTGCCGACATCCGTCCGCTCCGCTTCGAATTGCGGCTTGACCAGTGCGACCAGCGTCGCCCCACTCTTCGCAAATTCGAGCGGCCGTTCCAGCACCTTCACCAGGGAGATGAAACTCGCGTCACAGACAATGATATCGATTTCTTCCGGAATATGCTGCTCGGTCAGGATCCGCGCGCTCGTCTGCTCGTGCACCACGACCCGCTCATCCTGCCTCAGCTTCCAGGCGAGCTGGTTGGTACCGCTGTCGACGGCGTAGACACGGACCGCCCCGCCCGCCAGCAGCACGTCCGTGAAGCCGCCGGTGCTGCTGCCGACATCCATCGCGGTCATCCCGCTGACATCAATGTCGAAATGATGCAGCCCGTGGTCGAGCTTGAGACCGCCGCGTGAAACCCACGGATGGTCCTTGCCCTTGAGTTCAATCGCGGCGTCGCTCGCAATTTTCTGCCCCGGCTTGTCTATTTTCTTGCCCGCGACCGTCACCAGCCCGGCCATGATATAGGCCTGGGCCCTGGCCCGGCTCTCGGCAAGGCCGCGATCCGCCAGCAGCTGGTCCACGCGTTGCTTGGCGACTTTGGGTTCTGAACTGGACATCGGAAATGAGGACTAGCCTAGCCAGATGCTTTTGGCCATATTCCTTGGCTATGAGAATCATTGCCATTTCCCGCCTGTTTCCGCTTGCCGTGCTCGCGCTCGCGGGTTGTTCGACCGCTCCGCCCGAACCGCCTCCCCCATCTCAACCCGCCAAACCTGTCGCGACGCCAGCACCAGCACCGGTACCGGCGCCGCTTTCGGGAAACTGGATTGACTGGCCGATCACACCGGGCACATGGACCTATCGAGAGGATGACAGAGGCTCTCTGGCGCTGTTCGGAGACCCCGGCAGGGACGCGATTTTCATCATCCGCTGCGATCAATCGCGCCATCAGCTGTTTTTGTCTCGCGCCGGCTCCGTCGGTGAGGGTGCCACCATGGTGTTGCGGGCCAGCGCCGGCATGGCGTCCTATCCGGCTGCCAATAGCGGCGGAACGCCCTCTTATGTGGCGGTCTCGATATCGCCGGGCGATATCATGATGGACCGCATCGCCTACAGTCGTGGGCGCTTTGCGGTCCAGACGAGTGGCCTGCAGTCTCTCGCCCTTCCTGCCTGGCCGGAATTCAGTAGAGTTGTGGAAGATTGCCGCCGCTAATCCGATGATTATCAAGCCGGAACGCGCAATTGTGACAGCAAATTAAAAAATTTCAAGACTTGTTCGCGACTCGCATTTGATTCAAACCTCAATCGTCGAACAGCGGAGAGAAGTTCAATGCAACAGTTCGTATTTCATTCACAAGCGAAAGGAGGTGGTCCGATGTCTCATGGTTCAGCACAGGGGTCGGAAAAATCCGTTCGGGGGGCAAATCTGATCTAGAAATCAGGCAACCCGGCAGCGGCACTTCCTACCGCTGACCCATGTTCAGAGGCTGTTGGTTCTTTGGAACCGGCAGCCTCTTTTCATTGCACCCGATCCGAGTTTTCGAGATATTCCTCGCGGATCATGAAATCGCGGATGCCGATCCGCACTTCACGGGCAAACTGGATGAGCGCGACGGAGAGCAGCAGCACCGCCAACATGAACGCGCCTGCAACGATTTCTGCCAATAGCGGGTAGCCGGTCAGGCCCATCGCAAACAACAGTCCGATCAGGATGCAGACGACAATCGCGCTCACCACGCTGAAATAGATCGCGCTGTTCACATATTTGATGCGCAATTGCAGATCCCGCAATTCATTGACGCACAAAATATGCTCCGCTCCCACGGTTTCGAGATAGCGATTCTGCATGACGCGCGAACGGTCGATGATCCTCGCCAGACGACCGGTGAAGATATTCAGCATACCGCCTACGGCAACCAGCAAAAAGGCAGGAGCCATGGACGTCTGCAGGACGGTGACGATATCGGTCTTAACCAGTTCGGGCAGCACTGAGATCATGTCCTCATCCTGATTCTGACGGTCAGACCTTTTGCGGGCTTTTCGTCCCACAGCGCAAGGTCGAACCGTTCCGCGTCTGCTCTGGCCCGGTCCAGCACGTCAGCGGGGACCTTGTCATCCGCATATATCTGGTCCGCGCGTCCCAGCAGGCGAGCCTGGCGCAAGGTCAGATCATCGGGATCGCCGCTCGCCAGCAATATATCCTCGACCTGGGAGAGATCATTGGCGAAGGGCATCGTCAGCCAGGTTTCGAGATTGGCTGCCGCGTCTTCGGACAGCACATCCAATATTCCGCCGGGATCCAGCGCGGTATCGATCGCCTTGCGACGCGAGGCGCTTTCGGGCCAGATCTGCCTGATCCTATCCTTCGCGTCTGCAAGCCCGCTGGCGAGGCCGCCCAGATTGCCGGGGATCAGCTGTTCCAGCCGTTGGCGCAGCGATTTGGCAAGGCCAGCAGACGCGCCGCCGGTCCCGACGGCGATCAATACCGGGGCGCGGTCGATGATTGCCGGAGTAGTAAAATCGCACAGGGCTGACCGGTCCACGGCATTGACCAGCAGGCCTCTGCCCTTGAGGCGCCCGACTGCGGCTGCGGCTTCGTCGTCATCTTCCAGGGCAACGACCGCCAGGGCCGCATCCGGGGCCGCCTCGTCATCGACCACCGTCGCTCCGGCCCGTTCGTACAACCGTCGCTTGGCATCCGCCATTTCTCCGCTGCCGAGCAATATGACCTTCCGTCCGGAAAGATTCACAAAGATCGGCAGCTGGTTCATTTTAGCCAGTCGGGAACATGTTCTGCGGCCATGATCGTGGCGGGTTCAATCCGCTCCGCCACAACCGCATAGCGATCGCCATCGACCAGCACCTCCGGTACCAGCGGCCGGCTGTTGTAGGTATTCGCCATGGTCGCACCGTAGGCTCCGGCGGTACGGAATATGCCGAGATCATCGGTCTGCACACGATCAACCACCCGCTCCTTGGCGAAAATGTCGCTGCTTTCGCAAATCGGGCCAACGATGGAAGCGACCATTGTTTCTCCGGTTGGTTCAACCGCCTCAAAATCATGCCATGCATCATATATTGCTGGCCGCATCAGATCATTCATCGCCGCATCAATAATCACGAAATCGCTGTTCACCCCGGGCTTAATCCGGATCACCTTGGTGATCATGACACCGCTATTTCCGGCAATGACCCGTCCCGGCTCGAACATCAGCGTAACATCCCAGCCGTGCGTGACCCGCGCGACCATCGCCCCATATTCCGCCGGGCTCGGCGGATGGTCTTCCGGCCTATAGGGCACGCCCAGACCACCGCCCAGGTCAACATGGGTGATGACATGGCCGGCGCTTCTGAGCAGCGCGACCAGCTCGCCCATTCTGGCGTAGCATTTTTCAAGCGGCTCCAGCTTCTGAAGCTGGCTGCCAATATGGACCGCAACTCCGCGCAGGTTGAGGCCTTTGCATTTGGCCAGCCGGGCATAAATATCCGGCGCAACGTCAATCGCGACGCCAAATTTATTTTCCTTCTTGCCGGTCGAGATTTTGGCGTGGGTCCCCGCATCGACATCGGGATTGACGCGAAGCGTTGCGGAGGCCGTCACGCCCCGGGCTGCGGCGATCTCCGCCAGCATCACGCCCTCTTCTTCCGATTCCAGGTTGAACTGTCCGATCCCCTCGTCCAGCCCCAGCGCAAGTTCCTCACGGCTTTTGCCGACGCCGGAAAAGACGATGTCTTCCGCCTTCATCCCGGCCGCGAGCGCCCGCTGCAATTCACCGCCGGAAACTACGTCAGCACCATAGCCCTGATTGGCCAATATGCGGAGTACCGCCAGATTGGGATTGGCCTTTACCGCGAAGGCAAGATGGATCTTCCCGGCATCCTTCAATCCCTCACGGAAAACCCGCGCATGGCGCTCAAGCGTCGCCCGCGAATAGACATATACCGGTGTCCCGACCTCTGCCGCGATTTGGGGCAGCGGAATATTTTCCGCATGCAAGATGCCATTTTTTTGCTGGAAATGGTCCAAGATTATGTACTTTCAAACGGGTGGAAGTGAGTCAGCCGGGTGGCGGCAGGTCGAATTCGTCATCCTGGCGTTTCTCCGACCGGCGAAGCAATTCATCGCTCCGCTCCGGCTTTGCCTGGTTCGACGGGACCAGCAGGTCTTCACCGCTGGGGGATTTCATTTCGCCATAGACCGGTGGCGGTAGTGCTTCACCCTTTGCCGGCTGCAGTGCGCCGCGGTTGCCGCAGGCAGACAAAAGCACTGTGGCACCAGCCAGCAGCAGGATCGAATGGATATTTTTCATGTCAGTTCTCCAGACCCAGAGCTTTGCGCGCCTTTCCAATCTGCATTCTTACCTGATCCGGCGCGGTCCCGCCATAGCTGGACCGACTCGCCACCGAAGCATCGACGCTCAACACGCTGAAGACGCCGGAATCGATCCGCTCGTCGATTGCCTGGAACTGTTCGATTGTAAGGTCTGCGAGACTGCAACCCTGTTTTTCAGCCAGTGCCACCACCGCACCGGTGACATGATGCGCCTCGCGAAACGGCAGCTTTGCCTCTCGCACCAACCAGTCAGCGAAATCGGTGGCGGTCGAATAGCCGGACTCGGCGAGCGAGCGCATCCTCTTGTCGTTGAATTCGACTTCGGCAACCATCCCCGTCATCGCGGCGATGGAAAGCCCGATCAGGTCATGGGCTTCGAATACCGGAGGCTTGTCGTCCTGCATGTCCTTGGAATAAGCGAGCGGCAGACCCTTCATGGTGATGACCAGCGCATTCATCGCGCCGGCAATCCGCCCGCAATGGCCGCGCACCAGCTCGGCAGCGTCAGGGTTGCGCTTCTGCGGCATGATCGAGGACCCGGTCGAAAAACTGTCCGGCAGTTTCACAAAGCCGAATGGCTGACTCGCCCAGATCACGAATTCCTCGGCGAGGCGTGACAAATGCAGGCTGCACTGGGTCGCTGCCATCAGATAGTCTAGCGCGAAATCCCGGTCCGACACCGAATCCAGGCTATTGCCGGTCGGGCCGCCAAAACCGAGCATCGACGCTGTTTTTTCACGATCAATCGGAAATCCCGTGCCTGCCAGCGCTGCGGCACCAAGCGGCGATTCGTTCATCCGCTTGCGCGCATCGGCGAAACGCGAGCGGTCGCGCCGGATCATTTCATAATAGGCCATCAAATGGTGGCCAAGGCTGACCGGCTGCGCCGACTGCAGATGGGTGAAGCCCGGCATGATCGTGTCGGCATGTTCCGCAGCGCGTTCGACCAATGCCCTCTGCAGGGCCGCCAGCGCATTGTCCGCCATGTCCGTCGCCTCGCGCACCCACAGCCGGAAATCGGTAGCCACCTGATCGTTGCGCGAGCGCGCGGTGTGCAGCCGTCCCGCTACCGGTCCGACGATTTCCGAGAGGCGCGCCTCAACATGCATGTGGATATCTTCCAGATCGAGATTCTCCGTCACGCCGCTGGTTTCAAATTCCTGTGCGATCTGGTTCAGCCCGTCGCTGATTTGCTGCGCATCCCGCGCCTCGACGATTCCCTGATCGGCGAGCATGGCGACATGCGCTAGGCTGGCGCGAATGTCCTGCCGCCATAATTTCTTGTCGAACGGGATAGAGGCGTTTATCTCGCGCATTATTGATGAAGGGCCATCGGCAAATCTGCCTCCCCACATGATATTGGAATTTTTTGTGACCTTAGTGATGCGTACCGTCCTGTCCGTGATCCTGTTGGTGAGCCTGGGCGCCTGCGATAGAGGCTCCGGCGAAGCGGAGCAAGAATTTGCTGACGGCAAAGCGCAGGAAGAAGGGGAAACCATCGAAAGCGGCCAGGGCATGGTCGGCAAGCTGGACATTTCCCAGCGCGGCAGCGCCATGATCGATGCCACCTTTCAGGCGCCCGATGGCAGCGCCGTGCAATTGGCCGACTTCACCGGCAAGCCGCTGCTGGTGAATATATGGGCGACCTGGTGCGCGCCCTGCATTGTCGAAATGCCGATGCTCGACAAGCTCGCCGCCCGTGAAAAGGATCGGCTCCAGGTACTGGTTGTATCGCAGGATATCCAGGGCGCGGAAAAAGTCGTTCCCTTCTTCGAACGCGGCAATTTTCAGGAACTGGAACCCTATGTCGATCCGGAAAACGGGCTGAGCTTCGGCTTTGGCTCGGGCCTGATGCCGACCACTGTTCTCTACGATGCACAGGGCAAGGAAGTGTGGCGGGTGATCGGGGCCATGGACTGGGACGGTGCCAAGGCGGCAACCCTATTGGAAGATACGCTTGTCGAGGGCTGAGGAATAGCTGCCGGCGAAACTGCAATCCCGTCCTGGTCTGCGTCCGGCCATTGCGCGAGCCGGAATCCGTTGCGTTGGTGCCGGTTTTCGCTATTCTCGTCCAAACTCGGCAATTTGGAGATTTTCATGAGGCGCGGCAGATCACAATCATTATTCCCGGCACTGGCCGGCCTGGCACTGCTTTCCGCCTGCGGACAGAATGCCGAAACCGACGCTGACACCCAGCTGGCAACAGCGGAATTGCCCAACGGCATGACCGTGAAAGAACAGATCGAGGCAAGACAGGGCCATCTCAAAAAAATGGGCAAGGCGTTCAAGACGATCAATGACCAGTTGAAAGCGGACGCACCGGATGTCGCCGCGATACAGGAAGCCGCCGCACTGGTGCCGAAGGAGGCCGAAGGCATGGCCGACTGGTTTCCTCAGGGCACCGGCCCCGAGTCGGGGGTAAAAACCGAAGCATTGCCGTTGATCTGGGAAAACAAGCCGGATTTCAATGACAAGGTCTTGGCAATGCAGCAGGCCGCCGCCGAGCTTGCCACCGTTGCGGAGGGTGGGGACACCGCCGCGATCGCAACCGCCTTCCAGTCGACCGGCGGCAAATGCAAGGACTGCCACGACAAATATCGCGAGGACGACTAGACGGCCATGAGGCCTGCGGCCGAGCGAGTTCTGGTCTGGGACGGCGCTGTTCGCCTGGTCCACTGGCTGATGGCGGTATTGGTTCCCATGCTCTGGTGGACCGCCGAACAGGGTTATATGGACTGGCATCGGCGCTTTGGACTCGCCATGGCAGGACTGGTGCTGTTTCGACTGTTATGGGGCTTGGTCGGCAGCTGGACCGCGCGCTTTGCCCCGATGCTCCGGCGCATTCGATCGCTGCCCCCCTATGTCGCAAAATTGCGTCGCCGTGAGCCGGGAGCATCCTTCGGCCATAGTCCGCTGGCCGTGCTCAGCGTTCTGGCACTGTTGGCGTTACTGCTGACACAGGTGACGACCGGACTGTTTGCGGTTGATGTAGACGGCCTCGAATCGGGCCCGCTGGCGACCCTCGTGTCGTTCGAAACGGGTCGGCAGTTTGCGGAAGTTCACGAATTCAACTTCAATCTGCTGGCCGCGCTGATCGGCGTGCATATCCTGGCGGTCGCGACCTATCATTTTGTCCTGAAGGAGAAAATTGTCGGCGCGATGGTTACGGGCCGGCGCTCGCGCACGGATTTCCCCGAGGCCTCTTTGCCCGAAAATCGCCCGCGCCCAATTGCAATGATCGCCACGGCGGCTCTCTCGACTGCCTGTGTCATGACAATTGCGAGTTTCGGTTAAACCGGCGGCGGTCCGGCAATCCGTTCCGACTCGCTGCCGGAAGGGTGGTGGGCGATGACGGGCTCGAACCGCCGACATCTTCGGTGTAAACG
>CAWUKF010000075.1:0-9749 GCA_963922745.1 uncultured Sphingomonadales bacterium | reverse complement strand
TTGACGTTGAGGTCGCGTACCAGATGCTCGCAGCCATAGTCGGCCTGGCTGATCACGGTGGAACTAAACGTATTGGTTTCGATGATATCGGCACCGGCTTCCAGATAGGAGCTGTGAATCGCCTCGATGATATCCGGCCGGGTCAGGCTGAGCAGGTCATTATTGCCCTTCTGGTCGTCGGTCAGGTCAAGGCTGCCGCGATAATCGTCTTCGCCCAGCCGATAGTTCTGAATCGCCGTGCCATAGCCGCCGTCAAACACCAATATCCGCTCTGCGGCCAGTTTCTGCAATTGTTCCCGTGCGCTGGTCATGCGGCTTTCTCCTGTCGCCCGCTCACCGGTCGCTTGCCCAGCAAATGGCAAATCGCATAGCTGAGTTCGGCCCGGTTGAGCGTGTAAAAATGAAACTGGCGAACGCCGCCGGCATAGAGCTTGCGGCACAGTTCCGCCGCGACCGTGGCGGCGATCAGTTGTCGAGCGGACGGGTGATCGTCCAGCCCCTCGAACAGATCATTCATCCATGTCGGAATTTCCGCGCCGCACATGCCAGCAAATTTGCGCGTCTGGGCAACATTGGAGACCGGCAAAATGCCGGGCACCAGTTCGGCATCGATGCCCGCTGCCGCAGCCGCGTCGCGGAACCGGAAAAAGGCTTCTGCGGTGAAGAAAAATTGCGTGATCGCCCGGGTCGCTCCCGCATCCAGCTTGCGTTTCAGATTGTCGAGATCGCTTTGCGGGCAATTGGCTTCCGGATGGGTTTCCGGATAGGCGGCGACCGAAATCTCGAACGGCGCAATATCGGTAAGGCCTTTTACCAGCTCTGCCGCGCTCGCATAGCCTTGCGGATGCGGTTCGAAGGCCTGGCCTTCAGCGGGAGGATCGCCGCGCAGGGCAACGATATGCCGCACACCGGCATCCCAATAGGATTGCGCCACCTCTGCGATTTCCGCCTTGCTAGCCCCGACGCAGGTCAGATGCGCTGCCGCCGGTATATTGGTCTCCTTGGCAATGCGGGCAACCGTGGCGTGGGTGCGTTCCCGGGTGGTGCCACCAGCGCCATAAGTTACCGAAACAAATCGTGGATTGAGCGGTTCAAGCGTGATGACGCTGTCCCACAGGGTTTTTTCCATCTTGTCGGATTTTGGCGGGAAAAATTCAAAGGAGACATCGGCATCGCCGCTCAGGCCGGCAAACAAAGGGACATCGATGGCGCGCTTGGCTTCTTCGAGCTCGCTGAGAGCCATTGGCCTTGGGGAATTGGTCATGCGGATGCTCTTTTCAAATTTTGGGTTCTGGAGGACAAATGGTCGGAATCGGAATGCAGGCTGGGAACCACGGGTTTTCTGGCCACCCAGATTTTCACCGTCAGCTCGCCGCCGTCGAGGGTCCGGGTCTGAACCAGCTCCAGTTGCGAGGCGGCCAGCCAGTGTTTGATACTGTCATCGCTGAAGCCAAGCCTGGCGTGGGCATGTTCGGTCCGCAGATCTTCCCGGTCATGGGCAGCGAAGTCGGCGATCAGCACGGTTCCGGCGGTTTTCAATACCCGCGAGACTTCCGCCAGAACCGCTTCCGGATGCTGTGCGAAATGCAGAACCTGGTGGAGGATGACGCTGTCCACTGCACAGTTGGCAAGAGGCAGATCGTTGAAGTCGCCCTGTTTGAGTTCCGTCTTCCGGATCAAATTGGGACCGCTGGCGGTTTCGCTCTCCAGCAGCTTGGCTCGCGCCAGCCGCAGCATTTCGGGACTGTTGTCGATCGCGATGACCGACTGGGCCGAACCGCCGAACAATTCGACCATCCGCCCGGTCCCGGTTCCGATATCGAGCATTTTTCCAAGTGGCGTGTCCCGCAGCAGGGCAAGCATCGCTCGCTCGACCTCTGCCTCGGGCAAATGGAGCGACCGGATCGCGTCCCATTCCTGGGCATGGGCGGCAAAATAGCGTTCGGCCATTTCGGCGCGCGCCTTGCGGACAAGCGAAAGCTGCGCATGGTCTTGCTGGGCCTGCCCGGATTTTGCGACCTTGCTGGACCGGAAAATGCGACCGAGGATTTCCAGCTCTGATGCTGGTCCGGGTTTCAGGAAGACCCAGCTGCCTTCCTTGCGGCGTTCGGCGAGTCCGGCTTCATCCAGAATTCGGATATGGCGAGAGATGCGTGGCTGGCTTTGATCGAGAATCTGGGCCAGTTCACCTACGGCCAGTTCCATCTTTTGCAGCAACAGCATGATTCGCAGCCGCGTGGGGTCAGCGAGCGCTCTGAAAATGTTTAAAATATCATCCATGACGGACATCTATATAAAGAAATCTTTATATCCGGTCAATCGGCTAGATTTTGACGTTTGGCTTTTGTTTGGGCGGCGATTTTGCAGAAATTCTTAATTCGGGAAATCGCGGGAACAGGTTCTTCATTGCGTTCAATAGTAGACATCGCTAATGATGCTGCCCGCAGTCCAAAAGAGGTAGAACACCTCCGGCCTGCGTGGTTTTTGAGGAATATAATAGAGGGTTATCCCAATGAAGAAAGTTACAACGTCGATCGTTCTGGCCGCTGCACTTGGCTTGGCCGCTTGTTCCGGTGCTGATAATGCCGAAGCTGGCGCAGAAGACGCAGCAGCAGGCACCGAAGCTACCGCTGAAGAAGCTGCTGATGATGCCATGGATTCTGCTGAAGGTGCAGCAGACGCAATGGGCGCAGCAACCGCTGAAGCAACCGAAGATGCTGCCGATGCCGCTGGTGAAGCTGCTGACGCTGCTGCCAACGCTGCTGACGCTGCGGGCACCGCTGCTGAAAAAGCTGCAGACGCTGCGAAAAAAGTAGTAGAATAAACTATTCATAGTTTTGAAAAAGGGCTGTCTCCGGACGGCCCTTTTTTTTGGCTTTGGTCCGGCCCGAATAGCTATTATGGAGGGGTCATGAAAAAGCTGTTCATTGCCATGATATCCGCCGGACTGGTCGCATGCGGCCCGGCCCAGAATGATCCCGGGCCTGGCGGCGTTACCGTCGGGGAAGCCAAGGCGCTGGATGAAGCAGCGGAAATGCTCGACGAACGCAATGCGCCCCCGGACGAGGTCGAAAACCGGAACGAGGAGCCGGTCACCAGCGAATAGGCGCTAGCCCGGATGATAGCGACCGACGGCGCGCGTCACCGCCTGCATCAGTCGCATGCGCTCGGGAATCGACGCGGTCGTGTCGCCCAGCATCACCACCACCGCATAGCGGGTGCCGTCGGGCGCGGTCATGATGCCAATATCATTATATCCGGTAGCAACGGCGCCCAGCACCTGACCGGTCCCGGTTTTGTGCAGAAATTCCCAGCCCGTCGGAACACCGGCCTTCAGCCGATTGGGGCCGCTGCGCGTGCGCTTCAGTATCGATTGCAGCAACTGCGTCGAGTTGGCGGACAGCAGCTCGCCGCGGGCAAGCTTGTCGAGCGCCCGGGCGATGGCAATCGGGCTCGCACCGTCGACCGGATCGGCGAGATAGGCGTTGAGAGACTGCCGCCGCTGTTCCACCGGTATCTTGGCGCGCGCGGCGTAGAAGCTGCGCCCGTAGGACAAATTCTGCCGCCACTCCATTCCGGCGATGCCACTCTGCAGCAATCGCTCGCCGGGGCCGAAGCGGATGTCGCCGAGAGAATTTTTGGCGATAAAGCGGCGGACGGCTTCGGGGCCGCCGGCGTGACGGAGCAGGGCGTCATTGGCAGTATTGTCGCTGGTCGCCAGCGCCATTTCGAGCAGCGTATAGACGCTCTTGGTGACCGCGCCATTGCGCTGCACTTCCGCTGCCATCGGCTGATGAAAGACCGTCAGGTCGTCCTTGCCGATGCGGATGGCGTCGGACAGCGAGGCCTTGCCCTGATCGATCTTGTCGAGCAGGGTCATCGCTACCCACAGTTTGGAGACGCTCTGCTGGGGAAAATATTCGTCGGACCGGAACCCGAATTCCCATTCGCCGTCGATCCGCTTGATCGCGATCCCGGTCTTGCCCGGGAAGGTCCGCCACAGCTCCTCGACTTCGCGGACCAGTGCGGGATTGGGCTGCAGCCGCGCTCTGTCGGCGCGTGGTGGTGGCGCGGGAGCGGGGTTCTGGTATATCGGTGCCGTGCTGGGTTTCTGCGGGGCTGGCCGGTTGGGCGCAGACACGCAGGCGCTTATGCTGACGGTCAGCAGGATCATCCCCAGATGCCGGACAGGATATGTGATTCGTCGACGAAATACGGATGGAACGAGCATAAATCCTTCTAGCCGGGCGCGACCGTCTGAACAGGGGCAAAATGCCGGTTTGCGATGAACGATTCTTCTGCTGCGACAGACGGCCAGGCTCGCTCGCCGCCAAGTCGCCTGACCCGAGTGGTGCCGCTATTTTCCCGCGCCCGAACTGAACCGGCTCGTGATCCGGTAGTCGAGGGTATTGACGAGAAAATAGGACAGCGTCCAGCGCAGCCGGTTGAGCAGCGAGCGTCGCGACCGGTGCAATTCCGGCGTGATCGCCTGTGCTTCCTGTTGCAGGCCGTCGATCATGGTGCGGGCGTGATCGGCAAAGCCGGCATCCTCGATACGAAGCATCATCTCGACATTGATAAACAGGCTGCGCAGATCGAAATTGGCGGAGCCGACATAAACGGCGTCGTCCACGACCACCAGTTTCATATGCAGCAGGCGGGGCTGAAACTCGAAAATGCGTGCGCGTCGCTTGAGCAGATAGCCGTAGAGCAGCCGGCTGGCACCGATCGTGGCGGGATTGTCGGTCTGGCCCGGCAGGATCAGGCGGCTTTTGCCGCCGCGTTTGGAAAGGCCTCCCATCCGGCGCAGCAGGCTCTGGCCGGGCGAGAAATAGGCGGTGACCAGGTCCAGTCTGCTGCCGTTTTCCAGATCTTTCTTGATCGCCGCCGCCCAGCGGCTCATGCGGTTGCTCGGGCCGCCCAGGAGCCAGCGGAACTCGCCCTTACCTGCGTCCCATTGCCGCACCATCTTTCGCAGGGATCGCATGTTGCCGTTGTGCCGGTACACCCAGTCGGACAGGACGCGATAATAGCCGGCAAGATTGGCCACCTCCGGTCCTTCGATTGCCAGGCCGAGATCTTCCCAGCTCTTGTCGACCGGGTCCGCGTCTTCATCCGGCTCCTGCATGTTGAAATAGGCATCGGCAATATTGAAGCCCCCGATCAGCCCGCGATCGTCATCGGCAATGACCATCTTCTGGTGATTGCGGACGAAATAGCTGGTCGAAAAACGAGGGCTGAACACCCTGAACTTGCCGCCTGCATCGATGAACGGGTCAAAAAACTTCATTGCTGTCCTGTTGGAGCCGAAGCTGTCGATCATCATCTCGACCTCGACGCCCCGGGCGCAGGCCGCCACGAGCTTGTCGAGGATCATCCCGCCAAGACGATCATCCTCGAACATGTAGAAGAACAATTTGAGGCTGCGTTCTGCGCTATCAAGCGTCTCCACCAGCGCGGCAAGCCGTTGGTCCGGCTGGCGAATTAGCCGCAGCCGATTGCCGGCCACGTCGAACCATTGCGGTGTTTCGGCTTGCGACCGCCGCGCTTTCGCCTGGGTATCATCCATCCTCGCCGCCCATAGATTAACATCACCCCTTGGACAAATCATTAGATTGCGATGGGCTTGGCGGATTGGGGTCGCCTGACCTCCTGATTTGTTGACAAATTCCGCCGATATCCCTAAGTGAGGGGCTCTTTTCCCAAAGTTTGCAGAATCAGGAGCGCCTTATGGCTCGCGTTACGGTTGAAGATTGCGTTGATAAAGTTACAAACCGGTTTGATCTGGTGTTGTTCGCTGCGCAACGCGCACGCGAGATTTCGGGTGGCGCTGAACTGACCGTCGATCGCGACCGCGATAAAAATCCGGTTGTCGCTCTGCGCGAAATCGCAGAGGAAACGATCAAGCCGAATGATCTGGAAGAAAGCCTCGTTCAGTCGCTGCAGAAGGTCCTGATCGACGACGACGATACGCCGGACGAAATCGGTTCGATCAGCCAGTCGGCAGAAGCGCTGCGTCTGACCGCGGCCGCACCGCCACGCAGTGCAGGCGTCGCCGGAGACTATGGCCGCCGGTAAATAACGCGCCTGGCATTGGACAAATTACTGAAGACAAAAGAAAAGGCCGCCGGGAATATCCCGAGCGGCCCTTTCTTTGTCCTGATCTCTCGACCTTGGCAGCGGAGGGTTAGGCCCCTTGCGGCTTGGGATCGGTAAACGGTCCCTTCTTCTTCCGCCCGGTCTTCGGGATGCTGGTCCCGATCGTCGGCACGGCCGCCGGCTTGATCACGTCGCCGCCGGGCCGGTGGAACGTGCCGTTCTTGACCAGCTCGTCGATTTCCTCGCCCGACAGCGTCTCATATTCGAGCAGGGCATTGGCCAGCGCATGCAGCTGATCATTATGCTTGGTCAGCAGATGCTTCGCCCGATTATAGCTGTCGTCGATCAGCTTGCGGATTTCCATGTCAATTTTCTTGGCGGTTTCGTCAGACATATGGACGCGCTGGGACTGTGAATAGCCGAGGAAGGTTTCACCTTGCTCCTCTTCATATTGCAGCGGCCCCATTTCGTCGGACATGCCCCATTGGGTAACCATGTCGCGCGCAAGCTTGGTCGCATATTGGATATCACTGGAAGCGCCTGAAGACACTTTATCATAGCCAAAGATGATTTCCTCGGCGACGCGTCCGCCCATGGATACCGCCATATTGGCGTGCATCTTGTCGCGGTGATAGCTGTAATTATCCCGCTCGGGCAGGCGCATCACCATACCCAATGCGCGACCGCGCGGAATGATCGTCGCCTTGTGGATCGGATCGGAGGCTTCCTCGTGGACCGAGACAATCGCATGGCCGGCTTCGTGATAGGCGGTCATCTTCTTCTCGTCGTCGGTCATCACCATGGACTTCCGCTCGGTGCCCATCATGACCTTGTCCTTGGCATCCTCGAATTCGCTCATCGCGACCATCCGCTTGCCACGGCGAGCCGCCATCAGCGCTGCCTCGTTGACCAGATTGGCCAGATCGGCACCAGAGAAACCGGGCGTACCGCGCGCAATCGTGCGGGCATCCACATCAGGAGCCAGCGGCACTTTTTTCATGTGCACCGCGAGGATCTTTTCGCGCCCTTCGATATCCGGGCGAGGCACAACCACCTGACGGTCGAAACGGCCGGGGCGCAGCAGCGCGGGATCAAGCACATCGGGCCGGTTGGTGGCAGCGATGATGATGATGCCTTCATTGGCTTCAAAACCATCCATCTCGACCAGCAGCTGGTTCAGCGTCTGTTCGCGCTCGTCATTGCCGTTGCCGAGACCGGCACCGCGATGGCGACCGACCGCGTCGATTTCGTCGATAAAGACGATGCACGGCGCGTTTTTCTTCGCCTGTTCAAACATGTCCCGAACGCGGCTCGCGCCAACGCCGACAAACATTTCGACAAAGTCCGAACCGGAGATGGAGAAAAACGGCACGCCGGCTTCGCCTGCAATGGCACGGGCCAGCAGCGTTTTACCGGTACCGGGCGATCCGACCAGCAGCGCGCCCTTCGGAATCTGGCCGCCGAGCTTGGCAAAGCGCCCGGGGTTTTTCAGAAATTCGACAATCTCTTCCAGCTCTTCGCGCGCTTCGTCGATGCCCGCGACATCCTGAAAGGTTACCTTGCCCTGTTTTTCGGTCAGCAGCTTGGCCTTCGACTTGCCGAAGCCCATCGCGCCGGAGCCGCTGCCTTTCTGCATCTGGCGCAGCACGAAAAAGGCGATGCCGAGGATCAGCAGGAAGGGCAGGGACTGGACCAGAATGATCTGCCAGATGCTGGCCTGTTCCTGTGGCTTGCCGCTATATTCCACGCCCTTTTCATCAAGCAGGTTTACCAGCGACGGGTCGCTGCCGACCGGGGTGGTGGAGAACATGTCGCCGTTGGTCAGCTCGCCGGTGATCTTGTCCGGCGCGATGGCGACGCTCTTCACGCTGCCTTCTTCGACCTTGTTGCGGAAGGAGGAATAGCTGATGCCGGTACCGGCCTCGGACGCGGCGCCAGCGCCGAACATCGAAACGGTGAGCAGAAGCGCGACGATGACGCCGGCCCAGATGAACATGCTTTTCATCCAGGGGTTTTCTTTGGGATCCTGTTCGTCATTCATTACGCATCTTGTCCTGTCATCAGTGTCGCAGCGGATGATGGGCATCGCGCGGCGACTTTATCAATGCCCTAAAGATAGGCCTTTTGCGGCGGATGACAATATATAGGCCAATGTTTTTCCCGATCACTGTGTTCGATCCTGCAGGAAACCCGGTCCAGCTTGAAAATTCAGCTATTGCGCCGCTTTGGTGCCGGCTGGAAGTGCCAGCTGTCGCCGCCGCGGCACAATATATTCCCCAGGGTCACGGTTTCGCCGCTTTCCAGCGCCGCGATTGTCTGGTCGATCTGGCTGCCGCGCGGCGATAGTGCGGGTTCGCAGACATGCAGACATTTCAGCAGCAGCCGCCTGCGGATCTCCGAAGGAAAGGCGGTTCGTGAGAGGGTGCAACCGCTTTCGGTGGTGGTGATATGGTCGGCGGCGAGCCGGTCGACCATCCATTCGATCGCCTCGCGCGCAGCCCCCAGGGCGCTCGCGCTCTGGCTGGCAAGCCTGGTATCAAAGCCCTCCAGGTCCTGAAGTGCGTTGCGCACCCGTACCCGGTCATAGCCCTGGTCGCGATTCGAGGGATCGTCGACCGCTTCGATTCCGTGACTGGCGACATAGGCTTCCAGCTCCGCCTTCTGGAAATGGAGCAGCGGTCGTATGATATGGGATCGCTTCTCGCGAATGCCCGACATCCCGTCGACGCCGCTACCGCGCAATATCCGCATGATCATCGTCTCCAGCTGATCATCGGCATGATGTGCGGTCGCCAGCCACCGGATATCCGCGTCCTTCATCCAGTCGTGCAACAGTCCGTAGCGCGCGCGCCTTGCCGCGCTCTGGATACTGCCGCGGATCGGCACCACCGGTCGCAGGATCCGGTGCGGGATGCCGCGTTCGCGGCAGAGCGAGGCGACAAATTCGGCTTCGACGCGACCCGCAGGGCGCAGGCCATGATCGACGGTCGCTGCCTCGATCTTGTCCGGACAGGACCTGAAGGCCAGCAGCAGCAGCGCGAGGCTGTCGGGGCCGCCGGAAACCGCCAGACCCAGCTTCGATCCGCTGGAACCGAAATCCGGGATCAGCCGGTCAAGTGCCGCCTCGAACCGTTGCTGAGGCGAGGCGGCATCATCATCCACGAGCTATTTGCAGTTAGCGGCAGCCTTGGCCGATGCCACGCTGCCGGCCAGCCGGCCACTGGCTACTTCCGGATAGACATCCTGCATCTCGGCCAGCACCCGGCAGGCATCGTCCTTCTTGTCCAGCTGGACCAGGGCGGTGCTGAGATAATAGAGGCTGTCCGGTGCGCGCTCGCCCCGTGGCCTTTTCTGGTAATTTTCATACAGGGCCACCGAAGCCAGCGCCGGCTTGTCATCGTCAAGATAGGCGCGACCGAGCAGATTTTGCGCAAAACTGGCACGTCGATGGTTGGGGTGCTCCTCGACCATCTTCTTGAGCTGGGCCTGTGCTTCGGGATAGAATTTCGCGTCCCACAAACGGTAGCCGTAAATATAGGCATCTTCTGCGGCATCGCCGGTGTCGGGCATGACAATGGCTGCAACGCCAGCCACCCGGTCCGGGTCAGGCGCGGCCTCTGCCGCCTTTGGGGCCGCTTTGGTGGTCGGCA
>CAWUKF010000074.1:0-9750 GCA_963922745.1 uncultured Sphingomonadales bacterium | reverse complement strand
CAGCAGCGGCGGCGGGACCGCACTCGACGGACTGGTCCGCTCGTTTATCGGTGCCGGCGGGCGCTCGGTGCTGGCCAGCCACTGGCCGGCTCCGGACGAGTTTCGTGCAACCGAACGGCTCATCAACGGACTGTTCTCACAAGGCGAAGGACAATCGATCGCAGAGGCGCTGAAGCGCTCGCAGCAGGACCTGATGGACGATCCGTCCACGTCGCACCCGTTTTACTGGGCAGGCTTTGCACTGATCGGCGACGGCGGCCGCGCTTTTTTGCCGGGCCAGGCGACTTCGGCAAAAAATGACACAGCCCCTGCGGCCATGACCAAGGCGGTTTTGCCCTAGTGACAGCAACCACGAGATCGACTGACCCGGAAACCAATAGCCGCGATGTGAAAGAAGGAGCAAAAGGCATCCTGCAATCGCTGCGCCGTCTTTTCGATCAGCTTGGTCCGATCCGCATGGGATCAACGATCCTGTTCCTGATCCTCGCGCTCCTCGTCGCTCGCTTCAGCTGGACCACACCCCTGATTCAGGAGGCCGAGCGCGCGCTTTACGACCTGCGGGCATCGGTGTTCGCGCCGGAAGTCGACAAGGACGAAAATATCGTCATGGTCGTCTATAACGAGGACACGCTGAAGCTGACCGGACAGCGATCTCCCGTTGATCGCACGATTCTCGCACAGGCGCTCGAGACGATCGACGCAGCCAACCCCAAATCGATCGGGATCGATATTCTCTTCACGATGCCGCAGGATGATGATCCGCTGCTCATATCCACCTTCAGCAAGATGCGGACGCCCACCTATCTGGCTTATGCCGATCCCAAGGAAAATCCCGAGATCACCTTCGCGGAACATGAATTTCTGCAGCAGTTTTTCAAGACGGTGCGCAGCGACACGGTCAAACCGACCAATATCAAGCTGGAGACAGACAGCGACGGGGTTCAGCGCCGATGGACACCGCACAGGCAGGGCGCGCCTCCGTTCATGGCAATTGCTCTGACCGCCCCCAACCCCAAGTTTGCCCGCAATGACGGGGCCATTCGCTATCACGTCCCGACGGCAACCGATGTGCCGGTGTTCGACAAATTCCCGATCGAGAGCTTCGCCGATCCGGAGATCGCTGAAATGCTGGGCTCCTTCATTGCCGGCAAGCATGTGCTGATCGGCGGCGACTTCATCGATCGCGACCGTTTCGAGACGCCGGTCGGCGACCTTGCCAATAGCAAGGGCGATGACGGCAAGATGATCGGGCTGGAAGTCCACGCCCATATGCTCGCCCAGCTGCTCAACGACGATCTCCCGGCACCGATCCCGTCCTGGACCCTCTGGCTGGGCGCCCTCATTGTCGCGATCTGCGGAGGCCTGTCCGCACTGATTATCGGCAATGCCGTCAAGGTCGGTTTCATGCTGCTCGGTCAGTTCGCCTTTTTCCTGATTTTTCCCTTCCTCCTGCAAAATCTCGGCGTTGATACCTTGTCGCTGCCCGCCTTCGGCTGGGCGGTCGGGTGGCTGCTGGGTTATGCCTCGGTGGGCTCCGCCGCCCGCACCGTCAATTCAAAGCAACGGGCCTTTGCGCAGAGCGCGCTCGGCAAATATCTGCCAAAATCCATCGCCAACGAGATATTGAAAGATCCCGACAAACTGGCCCTGCACGGCGAGAAACGGAAAATCTTCGCGGTCTTTACCGATCTCGAGGGTTTCACCAAATTGACCCATGCGATCGAACCGGAAATGGTCGCGACATTGCTCAATGATTATCTCGACCGGCTTAGCGAGGTGGCGCTGGAATATGGTGGCACGATCGACAAATTTGTCGGCGACGCGCTGGTCACATTCTGGGGCGCCCCGATCGCCTATCCCGACGACGGCGAGCGCGCCGCCCGGGCAGCCTATGCGCTCTATCTGGCGGGTGAAGAATTCCGCAAGAATGTGCCGGAGGGCGTGCCGCCGATCGGCAGGACGCGGGTCGGCATGCATTATGGCGACGCGATTGTCGGCAATTTCGGCGGCGAAGGCCGGATTCAATATACCGCGCTGGGCGACGCGATGAACACGGCGGCTCGGCTCGAAGCCGCCAACAAGGCTCTGGACACCAAGGTCTTGCTGAGCCGGGAAGCGATGGAGCGGACCGGTCTCGACTGGTTTCGACCGATGGGACGCATCACCCTGCGGGGGCGTTCCACGCCGGTTGATGTCTTCGAACCCGTCCCCGACTGGGAAGAAAAAGATCGGGTGGCAGTGACCACCATCATAGCGGCGCATGAAAAGGGTGATATGGATTCCCCTCAGATGCTGGGCGCTATGATCAAGCAATATAGTGAAGATCTGGGCCTCGCCAATTTGCGAAGACGACTGGAAAAGACAAAGAATGGAGAAAGCTATGCACTTGGATAAAAATAGGCCGGCACGGTTCGGCACGATCGCATCCCGCTTTGCCAAGGCGGCATTGGGCACGGCTCTGCTTTTCGGAGCTGGCAGCATTGCCATGGCACAGAATATGGTCGTTCGATCGACCGGGCCTTCGGCCAGCAGCTATCCTGCCGGCAAGAAAATGGCGAATGATGCCAAGGTCACCTTGAAGTCACAGGATCAGGTGACCATTTTGACCAAGTCGGGAACGCGGGTTCTGAAAGGCCCTGGAACCTTTTCCCTCGCGCAAGGCAGCGGGTCGGCATCCAGCGCCTCCACTCGCCTTTCGAGCTTCATCAACAACCGCGGCAGCAGCCGGGCAAGGACCGGAGCGGTTCGTTCCGCCGTCAGTGCCGCCGTTGAAACGCCGAGCAATCCGAATCTCTGGTTCCTCGACGTGACCAAGGGCGGCAAGTTCTGTGTCGCCGATCCCAAGGCGCTGGTCCTCTGGCGGCCTGACTATACCGGATCGGCAACAGCCTCGATTGTCGAACCAACGGATGGCAAAGTTACCGAAATCGCCTGGCGGAAGGGCAGCGCGCTGAAGGCCTGGCCGAGGGACGTTCTGCCGGTCACCAACGGTGCCAGCTATCGTCTGCTCGGGTCGAGCGTGGAACAATCTGTCGAGGTGAATTTCGTGGTGCTGCAGAACCAGCCAACCGATCTTGATGACACAGCATCCATGCTGATCGAAAACGGATGCACCGGCCAGCTGGATCTGCTCGTCGAAACGCTCGACGCAAACAGCGGCGAGTCATCTGGCCAGGGCTAGCCAACCAATAATCTCTGCCGCCCTTGACTGGATCGGGGCGGCGGAGATCGATTTATGAATGATTCCGCGTATCGTACCGGAATCATTGCCAAACGGGGGATATCAATGTCGCGCACGCGAACAGCCTTTCTGACAACCGCCCTGGCGGCCAGCATCGCCACGCTCACTTTCAGCTCGCCGGTCTCGGCGCAATCGTCCGCCGCGGCCCCGACCCGGGAGGAAATCCAGCGCGGAATTATCGAAGAGGCGCTGAAAGGACAGGCGCAGCCACTCTCCGTCGAGGGCGACGTCGAGCGATCCGCCTGCCCGCTTGCCGGGCCCGAATTTTCTGACGTGCGGTTCACACTGCGATCTGTCGACTTTAGCGGACTGGTTTCGGTCGACCCTGCCTCGCTCGGCCCATCCTACGCAGACTATGTCGGCAAGGACGTTCCCGTTTCGGTGGTCTGCGATATCCGCGACCGGGCAGCGACGATTCTCCGGCGCGACGGCTATCTGGCCGCGGTCCAGGTCCCGCCGCAGACGATCGACCAGGGCACGGTCCGCTTTGACGTGCTGATGGCCCGGATGACCGCGGTGCAGGTCAGGGGCGATGCCGGTGCCTCGGAAGGCCTGCTCCAGAAATATATCCGGAAGCTGGCGGAGCAGCCCGTCTTCAACATCGACACCGCTGACCGTTATCTGTTGCTCGCCCAGGATATACCCGGTCTGGACGTGCGTCTCGCGCTCCGCCCCGTTTCAGCCGAATCCGGGGGTCGGCCCGGTGACGTCGTCGGCGAATTCAACGTGGTCCGCACGCCCGTCTATGCCGACGTCAATATCCAGAATTTCGGCTCGGAAGCCGTCGGCCGCTTTGGCGGGCTCGCCCGGATACGGTTCAACGGACTGACCGGAATGGGCGATGAAACGGTGATCAGCGGCTATTCCACGGCAGATTTCAAAGAACAGCGGGTTCTGCAAGTCGGTCATGAAATGCGGATCGGCGGCGAAGGTCTGAAATTGGGCGGCAATTTCACCTATGCCTGGACGCGCCCGGAACTGGCTGGCGGTTTTGATATCCGCTCCGAAACCCTCGTCGCCAGCGGCTATGCCAGCTATCCCTTCGTTCGCAAGCAATCGCGCAATATCTTCGCGACCGTCGGCCTCGATTACATCAACCAGCGAACCGACATATTGCGAACCCGCACCAACGAGGATCGGCTGAGCATCGCTTACGCCCGACTGGATTTCAATCAGATCGAGCCAGGCAGCATCTCCGGTCGCGGCGGCTATTCCGCGTTCGAGCCCAAGTGGGGTATCGGAGGGTCGGTGGAAATCCGTCAAGGACTCGATATTTTCGGGGCCAGCCAGGGCTGCGGGGCGGCGTTCGTCAACTGCATCGGGCAGACCGTGATTCCGACCCGGGCCGATGGCGATCCGACGGCTTTCGTCGTCCGGGGCCAGGCAAAGATCGACTTTCGGCCGACCCCGCTGCTCGCCTTCACCCTGAAACCGCGCATCCAATATTCGCCGGACGCGCTGTTTTCCTACGAGGAAGTCTCGGGCGGCAATTACACCACCGGCCGCGGCTATGATCCCGGCACGATCATCGGCGACAGCGGCTATGGACTGCAGACCGAAGTCAGCTATGGCTCGCTGCAGCCCGACACTCCCGACGATATAGCGATCCAGCCCTATCTGTTTCTCGACATGATGGCGGTGTGGAACAAGAACGTCCCGGGCGACCCCCAGAAACTCTACTCCGCCGGCGGAGGCTTCCGCGCGACCATTGGTCGGCAGGCCAGCCTCGATCTCGCAGCCGTGGTGCCGCTGAAACGGGCGGGATTCCAGACCCGCAGGGACGACGCGCGGGCGCTGCTCACACTCACCGTGCAGCTTGCCCCCTGGAGGCGCCGATGATCGCGCAAATTTATCATGAGACGACGTTTGAACTGAGGACAATCCAATGACCAGCGCAGCGCAGGATATTCACTCCAAATCCAGATCAGGGCGATCCGGAAAAATGAGATGGCTGTCCGGTAGTTCCGTGGCCGCCGCAGCAGTCTTGCTGGCTTCTGCTCCGCAGTCCGCCCTTGCTCAGGCTCTGGCGCCATTGCGCGCGCCCGGCATGTTCGCGGAAAATGCGCCCCACGGGAATAATGTCAGCATCCCCGGCCCCGAATTTGCGCAAAACCAGCCACATAATCGCGCACCCGATTTCCAGCCACGCGATATCAGGATTTCGACACCGCTGAATCCGCTGCCCGAGAACAATATCCGGATTTCGGCTCCGATCAATCCTTTGCCAGTGCAAAACGTCCGCATCAGCGAACCCGTCACCTTGAATCAGGCCCGTCGGCCGCAATTGCCAGGTACCGATTTTACCCCGCGCGATATCCGGATATCATCCCCCGTTTCGTTGCCCGCCGCCTATCAACCGCATCAATCCCTGCCCGATTTTGAGATCAGCAATGTACGAATTTCTGCGCCGGCGGACCTGGGACTGGAAAATATCCGGATCAATGCGCCGGTCACGCTGTCCGGTGCCAATCAGCCGCAGCTTCCTGCCGGGATGGTGGCGATCAATGAAGCACAGGCCATTGGACCGCGGATTTCCGCTACTCAGGCCTTTCAGGCAAGTTTAACGTCTGTCCCTGCCGTTACGCCGTCATTGACACCAACTGCCGACACAGTGACCGTATTTGCGCCGGAAACAATCATCAACTGGACTCCACTGGATACGGCCAATGGCGATGATCTGATCAATATTCTGCCGGGTGGCACTTCCCTGACATTTGTCGGGCCCGCTGCAGGCTATACCGTCCTGAACCGGATTTTACCGACCGGAACGACCTCTCAGGGCAATCCTCGCGGAATTGCCTTTAGCGGCAATGTCAGCAGCCGGTTGGGAGCTGCCGACGGAGCCTTCGGCGGCAATATCTGGTTCTACAGCCCTGGCGGCATCGTGATTGGCTCCGGCTCAACCTTTGATGTTGGCGGACTGGTGCTTACCACCAACGATATCGATACAACCGGTGGCCTGTTCGGTGCCGGTGGCGCAATCCGGTTCAACGGTACCACTGGCAGCAGCTCGGCCGTAGTTGTCGAAGCCGGAGCGACGATCAACGCCCTAAACAACGGCAGCAGCTATGTCGCAATGGTGGCCCCGCGTATCGTTCAGGGCGGTACCGTGAATGTCGATGGTTCGGTCGCCTATGTCGCTGCCGAGCAGGCAGACCTGATCATCAACAATGGCTTGTTCGATATCACGATCGGCGTTGGGACCAGCGATGTGAACGGCATTGTCCATACTGGCACAACCACCGGACCAGTTGCGGAGCGTACAACAAGCCCGACCAATTTTGATTACCAGACGATTGTCGCAGCGGCAGTGCCAAAGAACCAGGCGATGACCATGCTGCTTTCTGGCTCTATGGGCTATGTCGCGGCAAATGCCGCGATTGCCAACCAGCACGAAGGAACAATCATTCTGACTGCGGGAGGCGGCATCGGCACCAGTGGTGGCAATCAGGTCGCGGTCAAAACCATTGACCCGGCAATCAATGGCAGCATCAATTTCGGCAACATCAATTTGTACGGCGATGTTGATGTCTTCGCCAACAACAATATCAATTTTACCAGTGTGAGCGGCGGCAGTTTTGTAGCTGACGACGGGGTTGGCTTTCGCGGATCCAATTTCACCGCCGGCGACTCAATCCGCGTTGAATTGGCATCCGGTTCGAATGCGACGTTCGCAAGCAATACCATATTCGATGTGGCGAACAGCATCGACCTGATCACCAACCCCAATGCACAATTGACATTTCTCGGTGACCTCACCGCGACCGCCACTTCCGGAAATCAGGGCGGCGTGATTACCCTTAGCAGCACCGGAGACGGAACCACAGCCGGCACTAGTGGCATCCGCATCGATGGCGTTTTCAATGCCAATGCCGGAGTGGCAGGAAGAGACAGCCGCTTTGCCACAGAGGACGATGGCACGGACACTTTTGGCGGCACCATTAATGTGAACTTGAACAATGGCGGCATTTTCGAGGTCGGCAATCAACAGACATTTGGAGCGTTTGGCCAATCCACTTTTGACGTTGGCGCTGCCCCGATCATGGGTCGGGTGACGGCCGGACAGGCCACAAGCGGATCGATCAATTTTAATATTGGCGCGGGCAGCCAGTTGATCACTGCGGGACTGTTTGGGCTCACTCTTGACGCCCGCGGTTCTGGCGGATCAAATTTCCGCGGCACCGCGACAGGCGGGACAAGTACCGGCGGAACAATCAACCTCAATGTCAATGGGGGAACCATTAGCGGCACAACTTTGATCATCGACGCAGGCGCAAATGCGTCGAACAATGCGTCCGGAAATATGTCGGCAAGCCAGAATAATGCAACAGGCGGATCTATCACCGCCAATTTTACCGATGCCACCGTGAATCTGTCCGACAGGTTAGGTCTGTACAATGATGCCAGAGCAGCCAGATCATATGATGCTGCGGGCAATGAAATTTCCGGCAGTGTAACTGGCGGCGCTTTGTCGGTCAATTTTAACAACAGCACCGTGACGGTGGGCGACATGACACTTGGAACAAATGGTTTCAGTGCACTGGCAGGCAATGTGGCACCAGGGTCAGCCGGTAGCGGTGTTACGTTAAATGTGCTCAACGGTTCGAACATCACTGTGGCGAACGAACTGGCGATAAATACGTCGGGTTCAACAGCTGGCCCCGGCAGCGTCTCGGCTTCAAGCGATATAAACCTGCTGGTCGATAGCGCGACCCTGGCTGCCAACGGTTCTTTCCTGCTTAATGCCTCCCGATCAACTGCCGCTGCCGCCGGCGCTGTAAATACCGGAATATCGGGAACAATCAATGTCACCGTGCAGGGCGGTGGCACTCTGTCGGGTACAGCTTTTACCGCCACCAGCGATGCGACGTCCGAAACGTCCGGCGGCAGTGCGTCGGCCGGCGACATAAACTTCAATGTCAATGGCGGAACGGTCAACCTTATTAATGATATCACGGACCCGACGTTTCCCGACCCGTCCTTGGCATTATCAGCCAGCGGTTTTGGGCGCGGCAACAGTCTGGACGGCGCTTCGGCCAATCGAGGGGTCGGACAAGGCGGCAATATTGTTATCACGCTTCAGAATTCGGGCGTGTTCAATGCCGAAACCATTTCGGTCTTTACCAATGGTGAAATTGCCGAAGGTGCCGAGGGACCAGATCCGGTAACCGGCCAGGGTGGCAATGGTATTGCCGGCAGCACAACCTTCAATCTGCTGAACGGTACCTTTACCGGCGGTGATCTTGCCGTAGGTTCAGACGGTTTTGCTTCCTTCGGCGGCAGTTCAAGCCCCATCGGCTTTCCACCGGTTGCCGGTGTCGTGGGAAGTGGCGGTGATGGCAGTGGTGGTGTGGTAACATTCAACCTGCAAGGCGCCAATGTTACAGTGGACAATCTGACGGTCAGTGCCGACGGCTTTGGCGGTGGTGGCGGCGGCTCCAGTGACCTGGACGGCACAGACATGGCCGGAAACGGTGGTTTGGGCACGGGAGGAACCGCAACGTTCAACGCCATTTCCGGCTCGTTGACGGTCAATAATACTTTGTTGGTCTCCGCCGGCGGTTTCGGCGGGGATGGCGGCGAGGGCCAGGGCAATGACGCGGGCAATGGCGGCAACTCATTGGGCGGAACCGCAACGTTCAACCTCGACGGAACGGCCAGCGTCACCGCCAACATTGCCAATATTTCGGCAAGCACGACCGGCGGGGCCGGTGGCAATGCCTTGGCGGGGAACACGCCAACGCCCTCCCCCACCGTTGGGAAAGCCGGCGATGGCGGCAATGCCGTGGCCGGAACGGCCACATTTAACAATGTCAGCGGCGACTTCAGTTACAACAACTTGACCGCCAGCGCGATCGGGACGGGCGGAAACGCCGGACGGGGGGGCAGTTTTGTCTTCGACCCCGTGACCGGCGACGCTGTTTTCACGGAATCTTTTATCGGCCAGACTGGCGGCAATGGCGGCAGCGGAACCGGCGGCAACGCCACCGTAAATCTGGGACAGGATGATCCCAACGCTGTCCAGTATACCGTCGATGCCAGCGGCATCGGGGCCGCGGGAAGCTTGGGCATTGCCGGTGGAACCGGCGGTGACGCCCAGGGCGGGACTGCGGTGCTCAATGTCATTGACGCGACGGTTGTGCTCGACGATCCGACGATCGTTGCAAACGCCACGGGCGGCAATGGTGCGAACGGTCAATTAGATCCTGCCACATTCAGCGGCGGCAATGGCGGTAATGGCGGCAATGCACTTGGTGGGACAGCCAGACTGGAAGTGACCGGCGCAAACGGGAATGTCGATCTTGGTTTCATTGTCCAGCAATCAAACGCGGTCGGCGGATCCGGTGGCGACGGCTACGGCTATTTCTCCGGCAACGGCGGCAACGGCGGCTCTGGCGGCGATGCGACCGGCGGTCGATCGGAACTGGTGACTCGCACCGGCGGCACGATCAACGTGACTTCGGGCACCTTCGATTTTACCAGCACCGGCACCGGCGGGGCGGGCGTCA
>CAWUKF010000073.1:0-9764 GCA_963922745.1 uncultured Sphingomonadales bacterium | reverse complement strand
TCATCCGCTGGCCACGCGCGGGCAGTTGACGCTGGCGGACCTGGCGGGTCTGCCGGTGCTCAGCCTGGACCGCCGTCACCATCTCCACCGCGACGTCGTACGCCAGTGCCAGCAGCATGACATGAACCTGCTGCGCGACTATGAAGGCACCAGTCTCGACAGTGTCCGGCAAATGGTGGCCTCGGGCCTGGGCCTGGCGATATTGCCGGAACTGTATGTCCGCTCCGAACTGGCGCGCGGCGGCGATGTTGCGCTGCTCAATGTCGAAGGCTGGGCGGTGAACCGGAGCATCGGTGCCGCCTGGCGCACCAACGCCGGGTTCGCCAGCGAATATGCCGCCATCGCGGAGCAAATTGCCGACGAAGCCCGTGTCCTGATGGCGGACTGAGGGAGAGAAGCGCGGAGTGATGACCGACTGGGCGAACGAAACTGACCGGACTATTTGCCGCTCATGACGATTGATCTCGACCTGCTGATCAAGGCCTATGCCTCGGGCATATTCCCGATGGCCGATGCCCGTGATGACCCGGAAACCTTTTGGGTCGAGCCGAAGGCGCGGGCGATCATTCCGCTCGACAATTTCCGGATGTCACGGTCGCTGCGCAAAACGATCAGGTCCGACCGGTTTCGGGTGACCACCGACCACGCCTTTGCCGACATCATCGCGATCTGCGCCGAACAGGCCGGCGACCGCCGGGAAACATGGATCAATGCCGAAATCGAGGAGGCCTTCAACGAGCTGCACCAGCTGGGCTATGCGCACAGCGTCGAATGCTGGCTGACCGACGAGGAAACCGGGCGCGAGCAGCTGGTTGGCGGCCTTTACGGCCTGGCGATTGGCGGGGCCTTTTGCGGGGAAAGCATGTTTTCCCGGGTCCGGGACGCCTCGAAAGTGGCTCTGGCTTGGCTGGTGGCCCGGCTGAAGGTTGGCGGCTTTCCGCTGCTCGATTGCCAGTTCATGACGGACCATCTTGCGTCGCTGGGCGCGGTTGAAATCAGCCAGCAGGCCTATCTTGAAGAGCTGAAACGCGTCAGAAGCTACGCGCCGTCGCCGGTTTCCGCGATCAGATCACCGATCACATCTTCCGGTGCATTGTCCGGGGCCGGGGCCGGTTTTGGCGCGGATCTGGCCGCGGGTGCCGGCGGTTCTGCCGATTCCGGTACGGTCTCGTTCGAGGCGCTGGATGCGCTGTTGGCGAGATTGGACGACGATGTTCGCGGCGCGGTCGGGTCGACCGCGTCTTCCGGCGGACTCTCCTCGCCCGGGAAGCTCATTGCGCAGCTTTTGACCCAGACATCATAAATCGGATGTTCGACCACATTCAAAGACGGTGATTCCCGGAACAGCCAGCCGGAGAACACCCGTTTCCACTGATCCTCACCCGAGCGGTTCGGCGGTCGTTCGTTGACCAGCAGCTGGACAAAGGCACCCTGTTCGGGGGTCATTTCCCACGGAGCGGTTCGCTCGCAAGCCCGCAGGCGGACGATCGCGCGACCGATCCGGATCGACTGGCCCGGCCGCAGTTCGAGATCCCGGGTCAGACCGTTGCGCTTGTTAAGAAAGCCGAGCGTCGCAACCCGTTCTGCCATTGGTGTGCCGAGCTGGTCGGTGACCGGGGCGACCAGCTCGCCATCGGTCGCGGCAAGCTTGCGTTTCTCCGCGGCCTGGCCGGTGGCATGTTCATCGACCTGGTCGCCGCTGAACCATCCGCAACCGCCCAGCAAAAGCGTTGCCGCCAGCACCGACAAGGACAATGAGTGGCGGGTCATGCCTGTCATTCCGCTTCGGCGGGGTTCCACGATTCATAGTCGCCGGTCGCCGCGGCCCGATGGCCGCCCTGTTCCAGCGCGCCTGCCGGACGATAGGCTCGCGTCGTGCCGGTCAGGTTGCCGCTCGGTTCCTTTTCCCAAATGCGCGCCGGGGGCAGATAGCTCTCGGGAATCTCGTCAAAACTGTGATGCAACCAGCCATGCCATTCGGGCGGTACCCGGCTGGCATCATTGGCGCCGTTGTAGATCACCCAGCGCTGGCCGGCGGGATGGCTGTGATCGGCTTTTTTCGCTTCGAAATATCGGTTGCCAAATACGTCCTCGCCAACGGACCTGCCGTTGCGGGCGCTGAACAGGCTGGTGCCGATCGTGGCACCGTCCCACCAAGTGAATATTTTCGCCAATATGCTCATGTCGTCCGCTTAGCCCCGCTGCCATGCGCTTCGCAATGAAAAAATGTCAAACGGCAAGGGATGTCCGCCGATCCGGGGATCGTCATTCCCAGCTAACGGTGTCGCCCGGTTCGATGCCCAGTTGGGCAGCGCGCCCGGCCGCGATTTCGAGGACCGTGGCAACGGGTTCGCCGGCGCGCACCGGATCAAGCGAATAGGGGGTGGTGTTTGCTGCGATCGACTCGATCGTGCCGTCGCGGCGAATGAAGATGATATCGAGAGGGATGACGGTATTCTTCATCCAGAAGCTTGCCACACGATCCTCGGCGAAGGGAAATATCATGCCCTTGTCGGGGGCAAGCCGTGTGCGGAACATCAGGCCCTGGGCCTGTTCGGCACCGGTCGCGGCCACTTCCACGATGAAGGCGTGGGTTGCATCCGAAGTCCGGATGGTCAGCGGGACCTGTCTGAGGCCGGCCTCGGATTGCGGCAATTCGCCTTGCGAACTGGTCGCCGCCGTATCGCCGGTCCGGGCATAGCAACCCGACAGGCTGGCCGTGCAGATCAGGCTCAGCGAAAGCGCGACCGCTTTTGAAATTTTCATCATCGGGATACTTTTCTGTTTCAGTCCGCCGGAGGCAGGCAGGCCTGGACGGCCATATGGCCACGATTGCCGTCCTTTATGCGGACGAGCAAATGCTGCCCCGGAACAACCTCCGCGATGCCAGCGTCGCGCAGCGTTTCCATGTGCAGGAAAATGTCACCGCCGAAATCATCGCAGATCAGGAAACCATAGCCTTTGGCGCGGTTAAACCATTTTACTTCTGTCTCAATGAACGCAGAATCCTCATCGACGATCTGGACGGATTGGCGGGGTTGCGAAGCGGCCGACGGGGTGTTGCGCGGGCCGCATTCGGAGAGATCAATGTCCAGGATTCTCGTGGCTTGCAGGCCCTTGGGTGCCACTGCATATTCGCAGGTCACCACTGCCATTTCCGGCAATTCCCGTGTTCCAAGGGATTCGAGCAGGCTCCAGTGCACCAGAATGTCGGATTGTGGCGGCGCATCGTCGCCGTCGGTGGGACTGGGTTGGGGCACGATGAAGCCGAAGCCGCGATGGCTGTCGAACCATTTTACCCGACCGGTGGCGCGCCGCATTTCGCTGCTGGTCGACTCACTGCTGGTCGACGAATGGCCGTCTTCTCCGGCATGGCGTGCAGGACTATCCGCAGGGTCTGATTCCGCAAACAAGCTGGCCACGATGCATCTCCGAACAAAACTAAGCCAAATCAAAAGTCTACCACATTTCGACTCGCGCGGGGATTCATATCACAATAATTCCAGACTGGCGATTCTTCACAGCGATCGAGTCCGGTCCGAGCAAGACGGTGCGGCGGCTTGCCTCGATCCGGCTCAGTCGTCGGCGGTAATTTCCTCACCGGGCGTGGCAAATACGAAGCGGTTGGCCAGCGCGAAATCGTGCCCGGCGCGGAGAAAGGCCTGTAATTGCCGGCGGCATATGTCGGCATCCTGCGGGCTCGCGGCATAGGGCCCGATCTTCCGCTTGCGGGCAAATTTGTCGGCTGCCGCCCATCGGTTGGCTTCGCTTATCCGGAAGGCCTCCTGGCCATCGGTCTCGCTGATGCCCGCCTGATAGAGCGCCTCGGAAACGCGGCGGCTGCCATATCCGCGGCGGGTGAGGGAGGAGGCCTTGTTCTGGGCGTAGAGCGCGTCGTCAATATAGCCCTGTTCAACGAACCGCTCGATCAACTGGTCGACCGCGGGGGGCTCGGCGCCCTGCCATTCCCTTTCGCGGATTTTCCGGTACAGGTAATCGGCGAGTTTTTTCCGGCTCGTTGCATATCGTTCGACATAGCGTATGGCCAGCCGTTGCAGGCTCTCCTGATCTAACGTTTTAACGCTGTTTTTCAACGGTTTGGCTTTCCAGTATGATGCTTGCCCTTTTTGTGCCACAGTCGGGCCGAAATTTAAACGCCAGAGGTAAGCAATGACCTTGGTATATGCGGCTAAAGGGACGCCAGATACGATACAGGCCCTTGCCGAACAATACAGGCTGATTTTGGCGAGGCTGGACCTCCCGGAAATGGATATTGGATGACCGAACTGACACCGACCCCGACTTTGGACGAGCTGCCGCGGCGCTTTTCCGATTTTGACACATTGGGCGATGCGCTGGATTACGCGGCGCAGGGAAAAAAGGGTTTCAACTTTCACGATGCCCGCGGCACGCTGGTCCGGGCCTATCCGTTCAGTGAATTGCGCGAGGATGCGCTGTTGGCGGCAAAGCGCCTGATCGCGACCGGCATAAAACCGGGTGACCGGGTGGCGCTGATTGCCGATACCGAACCGCAGTTCTGCGCCCTGTTCTTTGGCGCGGTCTATGCGGGGGCGCTGCCGGTGCCCTTGCCCCTGCCGACCTCTTTTGGCGGCAAGGAAAGCTATATCGACCAGATTGGCGTCCAGCTCGACAGCTGCGACCCCGCGATCTTGCTGTTTCCGGACGAGATTGCCGAACTGGCTGGTGCTGCCGGTGAATCCCGCAGCATTCCGGTCTTGGGCTGGGACGCTTTCGCGCAGCAGGATGCACCCGACACGTCGTTGCCCGGCGCGAACAGCAGCGATATCGCCTATCTGCAATATTCCAGCGGATCGACCCGATTCCCCCACGGCGTCGCCGTCTCCCACACGGCGCTGCTGCACAATCTTGGTTCGCATGCCCATGGCATGCTGATCAACGATACCGATCGCTGCATTTCCTGGCTGCCCTTCTATCATGACATGGGACTGGTCGGTTGCTTCCTGTCGATGGTCGCCAACCAGGTTTCGACCGATTATCTCAAGACCGCCGATTTCGCGCGCCGACCGCTGTCATGGCTCGACCTGATCACCCGTAACCCCGGCACGTCGTGCAGCTTTTCGCCGACTTTCGGCTATGAAATCTGCGCCCGCCGGATCGGCAGCCAGTCCAATGTCCAGGAGCGGTTCGACCTTTCCCGATGGCGGCTGGCCGGCAATGGCGCGGATATGATCCGCCCGGACGTCATGCAGCGTTTCACCGATGCGTTCGCTCCCGCGGGTTTTGATGCCAAGGCCTTTTTGCCAAGCTATGGTCTGGCCGAAGCCACGCTGGCGGTGACGCTGATGCCTTCCGGTGAAGGCATGGAAGTGGAACTGGTCGAGGAAACCGAGCTTTCCGGAGAGAAGCAGGGCGACGGCAGTCGCCCGAAACGCTTCCGCGCAATCGTCAATTGCGGCAAGCCGGTGCGTGATACGCTGCTGGAAATCCGCGAAGAAAACGGTGCGGTGCTGGCCGAAAAATCGGTCGGCAAAGTGTGGATGAAAGGCCCGGCGGTGATGGAGGGCTATTATCGTGACCAGGAGGCAACCGAAGCCTGCATGGTGGATGGCTGGCTCGACACCGGCGACATGGGCTATCTTTCGAACGGCTATCTCTACATCGTCGGCCGCGCAAAGGACATGATCATCATCAACGGCAAGAACCACTGGCCACAGGATATCGAATGGGCGGTGGAGCAATTGCCGGGGTTCAAAGCCGGCGATATTGCCGCCTTCGCCATCACCACGCCAGGCGGGGAAGAAACCCCGGCTGTGCTGGTGCAATGTCGCACGTCCGATGAGATCGAGCGGCTGCGGCTGTGGAACGAGATTCGCGACAAGGTGAGGGCCATAACCGGCATGAATTGCGTTATCGAACTTGTGCCGCCGCGGACGCTGCCGCGCACGAGTTCGGGCAAGCTGAGCCGCGCAAAGGCCCGCAATCTCTATCTTTCCGGGGATATTCAGCCTTATGCGGTTGCCGCCTGAAGCAGGTCGATAGTTTGGTGAAAGCGGGCTAATCGGCGAACGCGATAAAAATTAGGCCAGTCCTTACGTTTCGCTAAGGATTTCGACCTAAACAGGGCGCGTGTTAAGAAATATCACCCATTCCGGTTTGCCCAAGGTAATTCCGCTTCGTGTATTGCTCGGCCTTTCCGATCCCGGAGAAGTGGACTGGGGCCGGATACGTGCGCTGCAATTCAACGGCCTTCATCAGCACAGTCTGCTGAAGGTCGTATCGGCTTTTGTCTGCGGCCTGCTGACCGTGCAATGGGGAATCGGCCAGATCAACATCATGCTACTCGGGCTTTGGCTGGTGGCGGTTTGCGGCCTGTATCTCTACTCGCACCTGCTGTTCCGACGACAGGTCGCCTGGCAGCGCAAGTCGATCAGCCGCTCCGATATGTCAGTGATGTATGGCATATCATTCGCCGGCGGATCGCTGTGGGGTGTCGGCTTTCTGATTTTTGCCTTCAACACCGAACTGATGACCATGATACCGGTCTGGGCGACGATCCTGTGCCTGATGGTCGGCTCGGCGATGCTGTTCTCGACGATGCCGCTCAGCAGTATCCTGTTCATATCGGCCGCGAGCGCAGCGACGATCGCCGGCTGGCTGTATATCGGCAGTTTGCAACTCGCTTTCGCAGCGCTGGCGATTGCCGTGCTGCTGATTTCCGCCTGTCTCATGACCGGGCGGTCATTCATCGATCGAAGGGTGGCGGAAGCGAGCCTGGCCGAAAAAAGCGAAGTGGTCAGCCTGTTGCTAAAGGAATTCGAGGATACGGGTGCCGACTGGCTTTGGCAGACCGATACGTCGCGGCGAATCACGCATGTATCGCCACGTTTCGCCCATGCCCTGGGACAACCGGCAGACGAGATCGAAGGCAAGCCCTTCCTGCAGATGGTCGCGGGGGAGGCGTGGGCTAGCGGCAAGTTCTCCACCGCCTTGCACGAATTGGCGGAGAAACTGAAGCGCCGGGATAGCTTCAGCAATCTGCTGGTGCCTGTCCAGATCAATGGCGAGAACCGCTGGTGGGAATTGTCGGCTTCGCCAAAGCTCGATGACAATGGCGTATTTCACGGTTTCCGCGGAGTCGGGTCGGATATCACCGAACAGCGCGAATCGGCGGACAAAATCTCGCATCTGGCGAGATTTGACACGCTCACCCGTCTGCCGAACCGCCTGCAACTGACCGATACGCTGCGAAAGGCTATGCAGACAGCGGATCAATGGAACGGTCGCTGCGGCTTCATGATGATCGACCTTGACCGGTTCAAGTCCGTCAACGACACGCTCGGGCATCCGGTAGGTGACCGCTTGCTGGCCCGGGTATCGGAACGGCTGCGTTCGATCATGACCGACAATGAGCTGTGCGGTCGTCTGGGCGGCGATGAATTTGCCGTCGTGGTCAAGGACGCGACCGACAGCCACTATATGGAAGTGATGGCGAACAAGATCATCGAGACGCTGTCGCGGCCCTATGAGGTTGACCAGCACACGCTCTACATCGGTGCCAGCGTCGGTACCGCCGTCGGGCCACGCGATGGTCGTACGGTCGAAATGCTGATGCGCAGTGCCGACCTCGCCCTCTATCGCTCCAAGGATCAGGGCGGCGGAGCCTTCACCCATTACGAACCAACGCTTCACGTGCAGGCAGAAGAGCGGCGGGTCATGGAAATTGCCTTGCGCAAGGCGCTGCAGAACGACGAACTGTCGCTGAATTACCAGCCTGTGGTCAGTGCAGACTCGGGCGGGGTCGTCGGCTTTGAAGCCCTGGTCCGCTGGAATAACCCGGAATTCGGATCGGTGTCGCCGGCCAAATTCATACCGCTGGCGGAAGAAGCGCGGCTCATCGTCCCGATCGGTGAATGGGTGCTGCGGACGGCGTGCAAGGAAGCCTTGCAATGGCCGACCACAGTCAAGGTTGCGGTCAATGTTTCCGCCGATCAGCTGACCGAGGTGAATTTCTTGGAAACGGTCGTATCCGCGCTCGACGAAAGCGGTCTGCCGCCCAATCGGCTGGAAATAGAAGTGACCGAGAGCATTTTCATGCGCGAGGGTAACGGAGCGGCCGAGGTGCTGGATCAGATCATCGCGCTGGGCGTCAATCTGTCGCTGGATGATTTCGGCACCGGCTATTCCTCGCTCGGCTATCTGCGCAAAACGCGGTTCTCGACGATCAAGGTCGACCGCAGCTTTGTGCAAGGCGCCGCCAAGAATGCGCCGGAAAGTCTTGCCATCATCCGCGCGGTCGTGGCGATGGCCGATGCGCTGGGCATGTCGACGACCGCCGAGGGGGCGGAGACGGAGGAAGAGGTCCAGATGATCCGGCGGCTCGGTTGCCGCAAGATCCAGGGCTATTATTTCGGTCGCCCGATGATCGCGGAAGATGCCAGAAGCCTGTTCGGCGGGCCGGAGGCGCAGCAGCCTACATTGGGCCAACAGTCGGCATAGCCCGGCTTTCCCGTCCGTTTCTTCGCCAGAAGTCTATTTCTTCGCCAGACGCTTTTCGATGCCCCGCCAGATTCGCGCATAGGCCCGGGCGGCTGGCCCCTGCGGGGCGAAGCTGCCGACCGGTGCCTGCAATTTCGTCATGTGTTCGACCGCGCTCGACATCGGTATGACGGGCCATTTCGGATTGCGAGCCAGGCCCTGTTTGTGGATGGATCGCCGCCGATCAACCATCGTGTAGACCGGCAGCAGGGGGGCATGTTTCTTGCCGCTGCTGTCGAGGAACATCTGCACGTCGGTCAAGGCGCGTTCAGACAGCGGCGAGGGAATGACCGGTACAATCACGAGGTCGGCGTTGCGCAGAATCTGTTCGCTGGTCTCGGTCAGCCCCGGCGGACAATCGAGTATGATTCGGTCATAGTCGCTCGCGATCTGCTTGAGCAATTTGCCAAGATGCCGCTTTTTGCCGATCTGGAAGAATAGCCGGTCGAGCCCGCGCAGCGAGACATCGGCTGCCATCAGGTCGAGATTTGCGATCTCCGTGGGGCAGATCAGCTTGCCCGGCTTGACGGTGCCGGCGACCATGGCGCGGGCGCGGTCCTTTTCCACCTGATCTCCCTTGAGGATGAAGGAGGCGGCACCCTGCGGATCCAGATCCCAGAGCAAGGTCCGGCGACAGCTTCCGGCAGCGCTGTTCCAAGCCAGATTCACGGCGGAACAGCTTTTGCCGACGCCGCCCTTCATGCTGTAGACTGCGATTACCGCCATCAAATTTCCCGGTCTGCTTCCCTTACCTGCGGCAGAACGGCCCGGTCAGAGAATTTCCTGCACTTTGTCCTGCGGCCGGCACAGCCTCACGCCCTTGTCGGTTTCGACCAGCGGCCGATTGATCAGGATCGGCTCTCTCGCCATGGCATCCAGAATCTGGTCGGCCGTGGCGTCATCGCTTGTCAGACCCAGTTCTTCCGCCGGAGAACCCCGGACTCTTAGGCCTTCCTGTGGTGTCATGCCAGCATCGCTGAAAAGCTGTTCCAGCTTGGCACGACTGGGTGGAGCCTTGAGATATTCCACCACCGTCAGGTCTACGCCAGGCGTTTCTTCCAGTATTGCCAATGTCTTGCGGGATGTCCCGCATTTCGGATTGTGCCAGATTGTGGCTTTCATGCTTCTCTCCCGTTGCACCAGGCCACCCCATAAGCACGAATCGGCCGCGCGCTTCAACCGATCAATGCGCGACCGGCGGTCGAGTTCGTCTTCCCGCTGGTCGCAGCGCAGGCCCGAGCCGTCAC
>CAWUKF010000072.1:0-9847 GCA_963922745.1 uncultured Sphingomonadales bacterium | reverse complement strand
TCGTTGAAATAGGCAGGCGTGGTGATCACGGCCTGGGTCACGGTTTCGCCGAGATAGGCTTCCGCCGTTTCCTTCATTTTCTGCAACGTATATGCGGAAATCTGGGACGGGCTGTAATCTTCGCCACCGGCTTTCACCCAGGCGTCACCATTCGATCCCTTGACGATCTGATAGGGAACCAGTTCCATATCCTTTTTCGTCATCGGATCATCGAAGCGGCGACCGATCAGGCGCTTCACCGCAAAGATCGTGCTTTCGGGATTGGTAACAGCCTGACGCTTGGCCGGCTGGCCGATCAGGCGCTCGCCATCCTTGGTGAACGCGACGACCGACGGAGTGGTCCGCGCGCCTTCCGAATTTTCAATTACCTTAGGCTTTCCGCCATCCATAACGGCCACACAGCTGTTCGTGGTGCCGAGATCAATTCCGATTACTTTACCCATAAATCCCTCAATCAATTTTCTAACATTAGCAAAATTGCCGCCCGGCCCTGTTCAATCGGCACCGTTACGGCTTCGACAAGCGATATAGGTGGCATTTTTCTTGGCACAAGACGTCAGTCCCTCTACATTTGAAAAATCAACGCAAAACACCCATATCAGCACAGGTTTGAACCGGGTTAACGAGGTACCACAATGAACAAGATCGCCATCATGCTCGCTGCATCCCTATCCTTTCTGCTTGCCTCCTGCGGACAGGGGGACGTACTTTACGCCGACAAGGCAGTGATCAATCTGTCTCCCGTCGCCGATCACCCCTCCGCCGGCTACATGGATCTCCACGGCGGCCCGGTCGATGTCGCGCTGGTCGGTGTCACGTCCGACGATGTGCTGCGCATGGAAATGCACGAGACCACCGAAAGCGATGGCATGGCCAGCATGAACAAGCTCAAGGAAATAGCCGTTCCGGCCGGAAAAACGGTCAAGCTTGAACCCGGTGGAAAGCATCTGATGATCTGGGGCGTGGGCGCCGGGTCCAAGAAACGCGGCCTGCTGAAAATGACGCTGATCTTTTCCAACGACGAACGGATCGAGATTGATGCAGCAATCCAAAATCCCGGCGATGCTGCGCCGGCCGCCGAATGATCGTAGCCAACGTTGACCGGCCGTGCGCTGACCGCTGACGAGATATCCCTGTGCCGGTCGGTATTTGGCGAGGCGATAGATTATACTCAGGTAAAGATATTCAACCGCAAATGGTGGTGGTTCCAGAAACCGCGCGTCACCATGGCGCCCGACGGCAATCTCTGGTTTCATCCGCAGGGCAACCTGTTCTGCGATGACTTCTGCGGAGCGTCGCGCAACCTCCAGGCGCTGTTCATCCACGAAATGGTGCATGTCTGGCAACACCAGCAAGGCGTCTTCCTGCCGCTCGCCCGCCACCCCTTTTCCCGCTATGACTATGAACTCGAGGCCGGGAAGCAGTTTGCGCAATATGGCATCGAACAGCAGGCCGAGATTGTCAGCCATCATTTTCTGCTGAAAAAAGGTGCCCGCCTGAAAAACGGCTATAGTCTTGCCGACTATCGCGGGCTCTTGCCCTTCCAGCAATCCTGACGGAAGAGATCGGATGATCGGGACGCGCAGCATCCCGGTCATCCGCATCCTTTCAGGTGGCGCGTCGCTCAGAAGCGATAAGCAAGGCCGGCGCTGATCACCCAAGGGTCAATCCGGTGGCGCGTGCGCAACACTTCGGTCTGCCCTGCATACCAGCGAGCCGTGGTATTCACGAAATAGCGCTTTGCATCGACGCTCAAGCCCAATCCGCTGTCGTTCAGCGGCATATCGAAGCCGGCCTGCAGGGCAAAGCCCACCTTGTCGTTCATCTTCTGACGGGTGGCGCCCAGCGCCTGCGCCGTAGCTCCCGCCTTCTCGTCGATGAAAATGAAATAGGTCGGCCCTGCCCCGATATACGGCTTGAAGCCCGATTGAGTGACCAGATGATATTTCGCGGTCAGGGTGGCCGGAATGATGTTGGCGTTGGATACCAGACCGGCACCGGCCAGCGGCCCGGTACCGGTGACATCATGCTGGGTGACACAGCAAATGGTCTCGAGGGAAATATTCGGGGTAAAGAAATATTCGGCGGCGATGGTCGGCACGAAATTGTCATCGGCCTTGGTCTGGGTACCGGCAGGCAGCCCGATATTGTCCAGTTCGACGGAGGTGATCTTGCCATTCGGCGCGACCAGCGTGCCCATCGCCTTGACCTGTATCTTGCCGTCGCCGGAGCCAGCCACTGCCGTTCCGCTCATTGCCAATACGGCCCCTGCAACAGCCAATTTCCAAGTATATTTCATAAGTTTCTGTCCCTGTGCATTGCGGACTGGCCGGTCACCAGTCTCTGGCCGGAGCCATTAACTCCGCGCCAAAACAGCGGACATACGCAAAGTCCCTTATGGAACAGGCCGGACTTCCCCAATCCGGGCAGGAGGGCCGTTTGCGTCAGGTGCAGGCGATATTGGACCGACGCTGGATTGCCGCAATCTTGTCCTTGATGCGCAACCTGATGCGCTTCAACTGCTGCATTTCGTGCTGTCGCCCCGCAGCCTTGCAATTGTCGATCAGACGATTCAGCCGGCGGTGCCTCTGTTTCAGGGTTTCGAGGTAATTGTGCATGGCGTTCTCCTTACCGCCATTGATAGATCGGATTTATATATTGATCTAATCGAAAGATAATTCGATTATTGATAGATATCAACTATCATGTGACAGGCCCCCGCTGGCGACGGCGTTCACCAGAGACGGCGGCTTTACGGTAGCAGGCCCAGTTTGGCGCGCTTCATCCAGCGACCGAGCATAAGCACCGCAACCACTGCAAGCCCACCAGCCAGACCGGTCCAGATTCCGATACCCTGCCAATCCTGCCAGAACGCCAGACCGGCCCCCAGTCCGATGCCGATGAACCAGTAGCCCATCAGCGCAAACAGCATCGGCACCGTCGTATCGTGCAAGCCGCGCAACATGCCGGCTCCGACAACCTGGGCGCCATCCACGATCTGGAAGATCGCGGCGATGGCGAGAAAGCTGACCGCCAGGGTCGCCACTTCCTCGTTGCCGGGCGCGCTGGCGTCAATGAACATCGAGATCAGGAAATCAGGGGCCAGCACGAATACCAGCGCCATCGCCGCCATGAACGATGTACCCATCAGGAAACTGACCCAGCCCGCCCGCATGATCCCGGCATGGTTCTTCCGGCCATATTGGATGCCGACGCGCACCGTGGCCGCCTGCCCCAGTCCCATCGGCACCATGAAGGTCAGCGCAGCCAGCTGCAGCGCGATGGCGTGTGCAGCCACGGACTCCGCGCTGATCAGCCCCATAAGCAAGGCAGCCAGGCCGAATACCGACCCTTCAAGGCCCATGGTGATGGCGATCGGCAAGCCCAGTTTCCAGATCATCCGGAAGCGTTGCCAGTCGCTGCGCCAGAAGCGACCGAACAGGTGATAGCGCCGGAACCGCTTGTGATAGATTACGACGAGCGCCATGCCGACGAACATCAGGACATTGGTCATAACGCTGCCGATCCCGGCACCGATGATGCCAAAGGCCGGCACTCCGAACTTGCCGAAGATCAGCGCATAGTTGAACAGCGCATTGGCGAGGACGCCGATGATGCTGATAATCAGGGCGGTGACCGGCTGCTCCAGCGCCGAAATGAAGTTGCGCAGGATTATGAAGAACAAAAAGGGCAGGATCGACCACATGTAAGCGCTGATATAGGTACCGGCCATGGCCGCCAGGTCCGGCTGCTGGCCGAACGCAAGCAAGATATTCTCGGTATTCCAGAGCAGGATCCAGAATGGCAGGATGACCGTGGTCGCGGCCCACATCGCCTGCCGGAAGGTCCGCCGGACATCGCGGACGCTGTTGCCCATGCGCCCGATCTCGGTAGCCATCATCGGCGCCGAGGCGGTGATCAGACCCATGCAGAAGATTGCCGCGCTCATCGCCAGGTTGAATCCGAGCGTCGCCGCAGCCAGTTCGCGCGCGCCCAGCCAGCCGAGCATCAGCACATCGGTAGCGCCGATCAGGGCCATTGTCAGATTGGAAAGAATCAGCGGCCAGGCAAGCGCCAGTGTGACGCGCAGTTCATGCCGCCAAGGGTGTTGCTCTCGCCACTGGGATTGGGTCGGTGTCATCGGCGCGCGTTAGCCCAAGCATTGCTGTCAGGCCAGTGAAACCGCGCGCCGATTCAAAAGAGGTGAATCTATCTCGGGTCGCGTGGATATCCGCGTAGCCCGTAGCAGTCATCGTCGAGGCGGCCGTTGCGATCATAGCCGTCGCAGCCATCATCCTTGTCGATAAAATATCCGCCCGCCGCACCAGCAGCCGCGCCGATCGCGGCACCCTCAACCACGTCCCCACCGGTGATCGCACCGACTGCGGCACCAGCCGCAGCACCAAGGCCAGCGCCTTCTGCTGCGTAATTCTCGGCGCAGGCGGTCAGGCTCAGTGCCGCGACCCCAGCCAAGGCCACTTGTTTTGCGCATGTCATCATCGTCATTCTCCTCAAAATTTGCCCCGTCTGACAAGCAACTCGCAACATGGTCGATGGTTCCTGAATATTGGCGACTGCCTCCATATAGCGCCGGTCGATTGGCTCTTGCGCAGAAATGCCGGGTTGAGAATCGGTTTGCCCGATCTGATTTCATTTGATACCATCTGCAGATTGAGCAGGCGGCCCAACCCGCGCCTGCGCAAGTGGTGACCCTATGAAATTGTCAAATTATGATATGTCCGCCTCCCGCGGATTTCTTTCGCATTTTGAATGTGTCGAGATTGACCTTCCCGATTTTTTTGCTCCCGTCGTGGCGGCCGCAGAGAATCTCTCCGGCCTGATGACCACCGGTCGGGTGCGGCATTGGCTGGAGCGTCTGCCGATGATTGATCTTGCCGAATGGGCGGCCAACGCGCCGGAAGAACAGGTCCGGGTGGCGATGGTGCGCTATTCCTTTCTGGTCCAGGCCTATGTCTGGGGCGAGGCGGAAGCGCCGACCGCCCTGCCCGCTAATCTCGCACGGCCGATTTCATGGCTCGCCGACCGGCTCGATCAGGCGCCGCTTCTTCCCTACAGTGGTTATGTGCTGGACAATTGGGCGCGACTGGATCCCGACGGCCCGATCGCCCTGGACAATGTCTATATGGTGCAGAATTTCTATGGTGGCGCGGATGAGAACTGGTTCGTGCTGATCCATGTCGCGATCGAGGCAGCAGCAGCGCCGATTCTGGACATGGCCTGCGATCTGGTCGAGGCGGCGCAAGCGGAAGATGCCGCCAAGGCTACCGCCATACTGGACGCCATGCATGGCCATTGGGACACGGTGAATGCAATTTTCGACCGGATGCCCGAACGCTGCGATCCCTATATCTATTTTCAGCGGGTGCGGCCCTATATCCATGGCTGGGCCAATAATCCGGCGCTGCCGGAAGGCCTCATCTACGAGGGCGTCGAAAAATATAAGGGCAAGGGTCAGGTGTTTCGCGGCCAGACCGGATCGCAAAGTTCGATCGTGCCGAGCATGGATGCGCTGTTCCAGGTGCGGCACGAACATGATCCGCTGCGCGCCTATCTTGACGAGCTGCACGCCTATCGTCCGGTCCAGCATCGCCGCTTCATCGAGGATCTCCGCGAGCAGAGCCGGTTGCGCACTTTTGCCATTGCCAGCGGCGACCCGGCACTGCGAGAGGCGTTCAACGCGAATGTCGAGCAGGTCGCCCGCTTCCGCAGCCGGCATCTGGAATATGCTGCCAGCTATATCAACAAACAGGCTGGAAACGCCAAGGGCAATGATACCGAAGTTGGCACCGGCGGCACGCCATTCATGAAATATCTCAAGAAGCATCGCGACGAGAATCGGGCACAGACTATTTGAATAAGGGGTGGCACCCCGTTAGGGCTGAACCTATCAAAAAGCGCCCGTCGACAGGCTCGGGACTAACGGGGAGCAGGCACGAACATGCTATCGGCTATCGGACTTATCGGCGGACTGGTGCTGCTCATCTGGATGACGGTGCGCGGAGTGAATATCCTGATCGCCGGGCCGGTGGCGGCGGCGGTCGTTGCACTGACCAGCGGTATCGCCTGGCTGCCACCCCTGGCCGCAACCGGCGCGCCGGATTTCGCCACCGCCTATATGGACGGCTTTGTCGGCTTTTTCAAAAGCTGGTTCTTCATGTTCCTGCTCGGCGCGATATTCGGTGAAATTATGGGCGCGAGCGGGGCGGCGGCGAGCGTCGCCCACTGGATCGTCGAGAAAATCGGAATCAAACATGCGGTACTCGCGGTGGTCGCGGCCTGTGCGGTCTTGACCTATGGCGGGGTGAGCGTGTTCATCGTTTCGTTCAGCGTCTATTCGCTGGCGGTGCACCTGTTTCGCGAAGCGGATCTGCCGCGGCGGTTCATCCCGGCGGCGCTGGCGTTCGGCTCGGTCACATTCACCATGACCAGCGCCGGCAGTCCGGAAATCCAGAATCTGATCCCGATGCAATATCTCGGCACTACCGCTTATGCCGGCTGGCAGGTGAGCCTGGTGGTCGCTCTGTTCATGGCGGTGACCGGTCATTTCTGGCTCAATCACATGGTCAAGCGCGCGGTTGCCAAGGGCGAGCATTTTGTCGGTCGGGAAAGCGATGACCAGAATAGCGACTACAGTAATCTGCCGGCGCCGCTGCTCTGCATCCTGCCGCTGGTCGCGGTGCTGGCGATCTTTCTGGTGTTTCAATATCCGCAGAACATGGGACCACTGTCGGCGCTATTGCCAAGGGAATCGCTCGACCAGTGGGCGCTGGTCGCGGCGCTCGGCACGGGCGCGGTGGTGGCGCTGATGGTCGGTTATCAGAAGCTGAAATCGATGCCCGATGCCTTTTCGCGCGGCGCGACCAGCGCGGTGGTCGCGATCACCAATACCTGCGCGGTGGTCGGCTTTGGTTCGGTCGCAAAACTGTCACCGGCCTTCCAGGAAGCGCTGGTGATGGTGCAGAATATTCCGGGCAGCCCGCTGATCGGTGCGGCGGTTGCGGTGACCGTGATCGCTGGTCTGACCGGTTCGGCCAGCGGCGGCCAGACGATCGCCCTGCCCCTGATCGCGCCGCATTATATGGACGCCGGCGCGGCTCCGGATGAACTGCACCGGGTGGTCGCGATCTCCTCCGGCGCGCTCGATAGCCTGCCCCACAATGGCTATGTCGTGACCACGATCCGCGCGGTCTGCGGCGAGACGCACAAGGATGCTTATGGCGCGGTCGGGGCGCTGACCGTGGTGATACCGGTGGTCGGGACGATCATGGCGGTGATTTTGTTCACTATGTTCTAGGGATCACTGCAAGTCCGCTTTCAGACCAATCAACTTCCAGCCCACGCCTTCGTAAATATATTTTGTCGTGAAAGATGCCACGCCATATTGATTTTCGTAGCGAGACTGAATTTCGAGGACGCCGTCATCGTTGATAAAGGCCGGCTTGGTCAGCACCACGGGCGTTTCCTTTAACGTCTGCAGAGCAGAGCGATGCGGGAAAAATCCGTCATATACCTGATTCAGCTTCGCAACGTCGATCTGCTGTTTCCACAAATAGGAAATATGGTCGTAAAATCCCTGCATATCCTGCGCATTCAAAGCATCAACAAAAGCGGCTATGGTCTTGTTGACCAGCGCAACCTGTTCCTCCCGGGATGGCATTGGCGCGGCTGAATCATCATCGCGAAATCCGGCGGCTTGTTTTTCGATGGCATATATCTGCCAGCCGTCTTCGCTGTTCACCAGGCTGAGCGTCAACGGAACAGCGCTGCCACTTTGCGTGGTTACGGTACCGGACAATGTGCCACGGTTGCTTTCAATGGAACGGGCTCCCCAGCTGACGTCCTTCACCTTGTCCAGGGCATTCGCCACCAGATAGGCGTTCAGTTCCTCTTTGCTGGTTCCCGCCCGAAAATCATCGGACAACAGCTCGTAAGCCGCATCCATATCATTTTTCTGAACCGCCGCGAAAAAATCATCGCCTGCCTTGGTGACATCGCCGGTCAGCCAGAAAATCAGGCTCACCAGTGCCACGATAGCGGCAATGATACCGAGCACGACCTTCATCCATGTTTTCATTGGTAATCCCCCGGATAATGCGACCCGAGTTGATTCTTGTCAGCACCACACTAACGCGCATCCTCGGTCACATTGTGCGGAGAGACACGGGAAAATGACATAAGGGTGGAAAAAATGCAAATCTATCGGGACGATGTTCCCCGTTACGAGGCATTTCCTGCTTGGCGGCCTGTTATTTCAGCCGTTCGATCTTGCCCGCCGCCTCGTCGATAATCGCGGCGACATCAAGGATCTTGTCTGAGCCCTTCTCCTCGTCGGCCAACCGGATGCGGATCGCGCTTTTCAGATTGTGCACCGCGCGGCGGATCGAGGCGCCATCGCTGGCCTCGCCCATTTTCGAGACACCGTCGAGCCGTTCGAGAATATGGTCGATATGCTCCTGCTCCTCGGCGAGCTTGGCCGTGCCGCGTTCGGTGATCGAGTAGATTTTCTTGCCGTCTTCGCCGAGTGCTTCGTCGATCAGGTCCATCTCCGCCATCAGCGTCAAAGTCGGGTAGACGATCCCCGGGCTCGGCGCATAATGGCCGCCGGTCATGTCCTCGATCTGGCGGATCAGGTCGTAGCCGTGCCGCGGTTCCTCGGCGATCAGGTGGAGCAGTATCAGCCGCAGCTCGCCGCGCCGGAACATCCGGCCCCGCCTTTTGCCCTTGGCCCCTTCAAAGGCCGCCTCGGCAAAGGCGCGGGCAAATTTCTGTCCGATTTCCGCGTTCCAGCCGCGACCACGACTGCCTCTGGGGCCACCGGGTCCGAATTTTCTTCCGTGCATCATTTTAATTTCTCTTTATGTCTAAGTTCTGTTTAAGATATATCTTTATTGAGTTTGAACAAGCGCAAATCTTCCGGCGCTGCGAAAGCTTTTGATTTTCAAATATTCTTTTTTGTCTCGAATGCTTCCAATTCTTCCATTTACTCACAATGGCTAGTCGGCAGCAGACCCTCCTGTTGCTAGGCCGGCTGTCGAGAGGACGATCATATGGATTTGGGAATTGCCGGAAAGAAGGCGTTGGTCAACGGCGGCAGCGCCGGCCTGGGCCGCGGCGCGGCGCTGGCGCTGGCCAGGGAAAAGACGGAATTGTTCATCACCGCCCGCGGAGAGGAGCGGCTGATGACGGTGTGCGAGGAACTGGCGCGCGAAACCGGCGCCAACATCACGCCGATTGTCGCCGACCACAGCAGTGACGAAGGCCGCGAGACCATTCTCTCGATCTGCCCCGACCCGGACATCCTGGTCGCGACCTGCTCTCCCCCGCCCTTCTCCGGAGATTTCCGCACCGTCGACCGCGCCGACTGGGAGCAAGCGCTGTCACTGACGCTGCTCAGCCCGGTCGAGTTTATCAAGGCGGTGATCGACGGCATGGTCGAGCGCAAATGGGGCCGGATCGTCAATATCGCGACCGGTGCGGCCAAATATCCGGCCGCGATGCGGGTGTTATCGGGACCACCGCGCGCAGCGCTGGTCAATTATACGGTGGCAGTGGCGAAGCAGGTCGCACGCCATGGCGTGACGATCAACAATATCCTGCCCGGCATGCACCACACCCCCGGCATCCGCGGCATGTTCGACAGCCAGGCCAAAGCCAATGGCACCAGCTATGACGAGGAAGTCGCGAAATTCGTCAAGCAGGTGCGGATCCCGGTGGGGCGCTTTGGCGATGCCGAGGATATGGGCATGTTTGTCGCCATGTTCTGCAGCGAAATGGCCGGCTATGCGACCGGGCAAAGCCTGGTGGTCGATGGCGGGATGGGGAATTC
>CAWUKF010000071.1:0-9994 GCA_963922745.1 uncultured Sphingomonadales bacterium | reverse complement strand
TGCCGGCCGCGATGACTCACCTTTCGGTTCCCGACGAGCGCAAGGCCGCGCTCGGCATCACCGACAATCTCGTGCGCATCTCGATCGGGGTCGAGGATCCGGACGACCTGATTGCCGATTTCGAACAGGCACTGGTAGCGGTTTGAATGGAGCGGAGGAAGGCCTGGCGGCTATTCCGTTGACGGGTTGATCCGACAAGACACCCGGGGCCGCGACTAAGCGGTTCCGGTTCGGTGTCGGCAACGGCACCCCCCGGCATCCGTTCAATGGCCGTTGTATCCCTTCAGAAATAGGTCGGCCGCGCCTTCGATCCGCTTGCCGATGCGCTGTTCATGATCGGGGCGGCGCTGCAGGAACCGCGGTCGCAGATCTGCCAGCCCCTTCACCATCCCGGCGAAATGCTAGGCAGCGATCTCAGTATCGGCTATTGCGAGCGTGCCCTGGGCCACGGCGTGATCCAGTGTTTCGGTCCTCTCTCGCATCAGACCACATTCGCTCTTCACCGCCGCGACGAAAGGTGGCTCGTTGGTTCCGAACCAGCTGTAAACCGTAACCTTTCAAACATCGGTTGCGACCGTGATCGACAATATTTCGATCGCATCTTCGCGGCCGGCAAAATCCGCAAAATCTCCGACGGTCAGGCCTATCAATGCGCGGCTGATGGGCGCGGAAAAGGAGACCAGCTTGCTGGCTGGATCGGCTTCGTCGTCGCCGACAAGGGTAAGAATCTTCTCCTTTCCGTCGAGCAGGAAGGTCACCCGAGTGCCAAATTCGACGGTGTCGCCGCTCGGCACCGGCGGCCGCTCCGCTGTGGACTGACGGGTGTTCCAGTAACGCAGATCGCGCTTCGCGATCTTCAGAGCGGTATCGTCGGTCAGCGTCGCCACCTCGGCCTGCAGGGCGGCTACCCGCTCTTTGATCAGCCGCAGCCCGCGTGCCGTGACCCAGTTGGGCCCCACCGGGATGGGATGTTCGAACTTGGGTTCAAGATGCTCGTCATCGCCTTCCCGGCGGAACGCCACACTCATCGCTCAGCCTGCGGTCTTGGGGGTTACCCAGATGTCGACCGGTGCCACGAACTTGCCGTGGGCGGGGGTGCCGACGTCGATACGCTCGGCGGTGACCCGCTCGCCGCTGGCCAGCGTAAACGAGGCCCAAGGCTTTGGCATGCGGCTGAACGTCATTTTCTGGATCGGTGCGCCGGTGGCGCTGTTCATGATGGTGGCGATGATACTCATGGCCCGATGCTTGGGGTGGATGCAGCAGACTGTCAACTGCTGGCGCGCACCTTGCCGGCGTGGTCAGCGCCAGTCGACGATCGGCCAGCCGCGCTGCTCGGCCATGCGGCGCAGCGGCGGCGTCGGTGTGGTCACGATCGCCTCGTCGGCAAATTCGAGCATCGCCCGGTCGCTGACATGGTCGGAATAGGCGCGGACATGGGTGTCGGCGCGTTCCCATTCCTGGTCGGCGAACAGCGCCTCGATCCGCGCTATCTTGGCGTTGTCGTAGCAATTCTCGCCGATGATTCGCGACCACACCTGGCCCTCGACGTCAACCATCAGCCGCGTGCCGATCACGTGATCGAATCCGAGCCGCCGCGCGATCGCCTCGGCGTAGAGCTCATAGGATGCGGTGACCAGTACCAGCGTTCGGCCGGCGGCGCGATCCGCCTCGATCTGGTCGAGCGCCTTCTGGTGGCGGTTGACGCGCAGCACATGATCGGCAAACCGCTCGATGTGCGGCTGCAGGTCTGTCAGTTTCGCGCGGCCGCCCATAAGCAGCCGCTGGTTGAAGGTCTTCAGCTGCCCACGGCTGATCAGCCTGAGTCCGTAGCCCAGGAAGCCCAACGGCAGCAGCGGCAGGAAGACCAGTCGCCACCGCGCCCGCGCAAACAGCTGGTGAAACAAGAAAGGCGTATAGGTGCCGCGAACCGTGATCGTCCGGTCCATGTCGTAAAGCGATATTTTCTGCATGCCGTCCCGCTATTGCCCCTTGAGCGGTTCCATAGCAGGCGATGCGCAAAAGCACCAAATATTTGAGCGGTTTAATCGCTTGAGATTTGCCGAAAATTCGGTCACCTATAGAGGCGATGGCAATACCCAGCGATTTTGTCGAAGAGACGGCCGAAGACGGAGCAGTGATACTGCATTTTTCCGGTGACCTGTCGATTGCCAGCATGGGCGATTTACCGGAACGTCTCAGGGCCTATGATGGCGCGGTCAGTCGGATCGATATTGCCGAGACCGGCTATGTCGATACCGTCGGGGCATGGCTGATCCATCGCACCGCTCGCGACATGGATGCCGAAATTACGGGTGCGAATGATGATGCCCAGCGTCTGATCGCCGCCGTCGCCGCCGCCGACCAGGCAACCGATATCCGGCCCGTGCCTCCCAATCCCGTACTTCGGGTACTCAACGAAGTCGGCGAGGCGACGACCGTTGCCTTTACTACGTTGACCGGTCTTATCGGCTTTTTCGGCGCGATCATGATTGCCTTTGCCCGTCTGGTGCGCCACCCCGGAAAGATCCGCTGGAACGCAGTGATCCAGCGGTTTGACGTGGTCGGGGTGCGGGCGTTGGGGATCATCGGCCTGATGAGTTTCCTGATCGGCCTGGTGATCGCGCAGCAGGGCGCGGTGCAGCTGCGGCAGTTCGGTGCCGAAGTATTCACCGTCAATCTGGTAGGTCGGCTGACCCTGCGTGAGCTTGGCGTGCTGATGACCGCGATCATGGTCGCTGGCCGGTCCGGTTCTGCATTCGCCGCGCAGATCGGGACCATGAAACTGACCGAGGAGATCGATGCGATGCGCACGATCGGCGTGTCGCCAATTGAGGCGCTGGTGCTGCCGCGCTTTATCGCCGCGGTATTCATGCTGCCGCTGCTCGGCTTCTACGCGTCGATTGTCGCGATCATCGGCGGCGGTTTGCTGAGCTGGGCCGAACTCGACATCCCGCCGGCCACCTTCTTCTCGCGGATCAGGGAGGTGGTTCCGTTGACCGACGTCTATGTCGGTCTGGTGAAGGCCCCCGTGTTTGGCGCGATCATCGCGATTACCGGCTGCTATCAGGGCATGCAGGTCAAGGGCAATGCCGAGGATGTCGGGATGCGGACCACCGCCGCTGTGGTTCAGGCGATTTTTCTGGTCATCGTGCTCGACGCCTTTTTCGCCGTCTTCTTCACCTGGATCGGATGGAACTGATGGGTGATCCGGACTCCATTGCTTATGATCGCGACTATGACGGACCGATCGTCAGCGTCCATGGCTTGCGCAACAGCTTCGGCGAGCAGGTGGTGCACGATAACCTCGATCTCGATGTGCGACGCGGCGAGATCATCGGCGTGGTCGGTGGCTCGGGTACCGGCAAATCGGTGCTGATGCGCTCGATCATCGGGCTGCAGACGCCTGACGAGGGAGAGATCCGGGTCTTCGGCGAACAGATACTGGGCAAGTCCGATGCCGAGACGATCGAGATTCGCAAGCGCTGGGGCGTTCTGTTCCAGGGCGGGGCGCTGTTTTCGACGCTGACCGTTGCCGAGAACGTGATGGTGCCGATCCGCGAATTCTATCCGGAAATGGACCGCGACTTCCGGCGCGAAGTCGCCAAGTACAAAGTCTGCCTGTCGGGTCTGCCGCCCGGCGCGGCCCCGAAATATCCCTCGGAACTGTCCGGCGGCATGCGCAAGAGAGCCGGCATCGCCCGGGCGCTGGCGCTCGATCCGGAACTGCTGTTTCTCGACGAGCCGACCGCCGGCCTCGATCCGATTGGTGCCGCCGCGTTCGACAATCTTACCAAGGAATTGCAGCAGACCCTGGGCCTGACGGTGTTCCTGATTACCCATGATCTCGATACGCTGCACGCTATCTGCGACCGGGTCGCGGTGCTTGCCGACCAGCGGGTGATCGCGGTCGGCACGATCGACGAACTGCTGGCGCTCGACCACCCTTGGATCCAGGAATATTTCAACGGTCCGCGTGGCCGCATGGCATCTGCCGGCAAGAAGATGCTGGGATGAGAAGAGTGAAACGAAACAGAGAATTGTTGCAGGTGGCGGCACCGCTCGGCATAGAGGTGAAATAGATGGAAACGCGCTCCAACCATATCCTTGTCGGTGTTGTCACTTTGGCGATGCTGGCGCTTGTCGCCGCCTTTCTGGTCTGGATCGTTCGCTTTGGCGATGGCGAGACCAAACAATATGACATATTCTTTTCTCAATCCGTCGGCGGGCTTGCGTCGGGGACTGGCGTAACTTTTGCCGGCGTGCCCTCGGGCCAGGTAATGAAGGTTGAGTTGTGGAAAAAGGATCCCAACTTTGTTCGCGTGCGCATTGCGGTGAGCAAGGATACGCCGATCCTCGAAGGCACGACCGCCACCATCCAGAGTGTCAGCTTTACGGCACCACCCAATATTCAGCTGGACGGTGCCAAGAAGGGCGCGCCACCAATTACCGAGCTCGGTCCGGAAGGGGTCCCGGTGATCCCGACGAAACCGGGCGCGCTGGGTGAACTACTCAATAGCGCCCCGCTTGTGGTCGAGCGATTGGCGACGCTGACCGATCGGTTGACCCTGCTGTTGTCGGATGAAAACCAGAAATCGATCAGTGGCATTCTGGCCAATACCAATCAGCTGACGGGCAGTCTGGCGAAACAGGCACCTGAGCTGGAAGCGTTGATGAAAGAATCGCGAATTGCCATTCGCAATGCCGGGGTGACGATTGAAAAGCTTGGGCTTGTAGCAGATAGTACGAATGACTTTATCACCAACAATGGTCAGCCGATAGCCAGAAATCTGGCCAATACGCTGGACGCCGCCGCCAAGAGTCTGCTGGCCCTGGAAGGCGTATTGAAAAATGCCCAGCCCGGTGCCGAGCATTTTTCCAACAAGACGCTGCCGGAAGTGGATCAGCTGGTTGAAGACATGCAGGCGCTGACCAAGTCGATGACCAATGTCACCGAACGGCTGGATCAGGGCGGAGCCGGGTCATTATTGTCGGCTCCGGCGCTGCCGGATTACGAGCCGGGACAATGAGGGGGCAGATATGATGCGCAACTTTCGACTTTTGACAGCCGTCGGTCTGCTGGCCGCGACCGCAGCGCTTGGCGGCTGCGTAAGCTTCGGCGGAGCCGAACCGCCACCATCCCTGCTTTCGCTGTCTCCTGATCAGAAGCTGTCGGCGGGCGCGATGCAGAGCGGACCGCAGACTGGTTCGCTGGTTGTGGTGCTGCCAGCTGCGCCTCAAAAACTGAATACCGTCCGTGTACCAGTGCAAACCGCCGGTACCGGAATTGCCTATCTCAAGGATGCGGTCTGGGTCGACAAGCCGGCCCGTCTTTTCCAGGATCTGCTCAGCGAAACGATCGCTGCGCGCAATGGCCGGCTTGTGCTGACGGCCGCCGAAGCCGGAGGCCTTGCCGAAACCTATGTCACGGGCGAACTGGTCAATTTTGGTCTCGACGGTCCCAGACTGACGGTCACGGTCACCTATGACGCGGTCAAGATGACCAAGGACAAGCCCGTCGTGAAAAAGCGGTTCGAGGCCAGCGAAGCGGTTTTTGCCGCCGAACCCGGGCCGGTTGGCGAGGGCTTGAACAGGGCGGCGAACAAGGTGGCGACCGCTGTTGCAGAATGGGTCGGCTGAGTCTTTAGCCGGACCGGCTATTCATCGCCATAGCTGAAGCCTTCTGGTTCCGGCCAGTCAATCGCCGTCGCCGCCATGACTTGGAACAGGCATCCCATTTCTTCCGGATCGGTCAGTCGGCGGTGCGCCGCCCGGATAGCATCGGCCTGTTTGGGGCTTGCCGCGATCAGCGCTGCTGCGCGCTGATCGATGCCGAGCGACTTCAGCCACTGGCCCTGTTCTGCTGGTCCGCTGACGGCCAGCAAGCGAGTGCGCGCGATATTGGCCAGGGTGTGAAAATCGACATGGGCGGTGAGATCCGAGGTGCCTGGACAGTCAAACGGACTGATCGGCATATGGTCCTTGATCGCCTGCAACGTGCTGCCGGTCCCGGGCTGCGTATAGCCATAGTCAATAATCAACAGGCTTCCGCCCTGATTCGCCAGTCGGCTGGCCAGATTGCCGGCCCATTCCACGCTCACCGGTGACCGTTCCAATATCGTGCCGTCAGGAAATCGACCGGCGGTACCGCCAACCTTATCCTCTGCCATATCGATACTGGGTACGGCGGTAAACTTGCTGCGATCGCGCGCCACCATCTGTCGTCGCCAGCCGCCGGCCGTCGCGACGAACTGTTCTATCGGCAAGGCATCGAAAAATTCATTGGCAACGATCAGTAATGGCCCGTCCGTGGGCAGACTTGCGAAACCGTCATGCCATGTGGCATCGGGATGGAGCTGCGCCTGCTTGGCTTTCAGTACCGGGCTGGTCTCGACGAAATGGATCGCTGGCTTGCAGCCAAACCGGGCCATGGATCGCAGCGCATCCCGGGCCAGCGTGCCGCGCCCGGGACCCAGTTCGACATAATGGCAATGGCTGGGCGAGCCCTTGCGCAGCCACAGGTCAGCCAGCCAGATGCCGACAATCTCGCCGAACATCTGGCTGATTTCGGGGGCGGTGACGAAGTCGCCCTCTTCGCCGAGCGGGTCCTTGCTCGCATAATAATGTGCATTGGCGATCGCCATATAATCGCCCAGCGGTATCGGACCTTCGCCGTCGATCCGGTCCGCGATTACATGCGCTGCAGTAGGATGGTCCGCCTTGGTGCCCTCAGGCAACGCTCTTGTCTCCGGCCACCGGTTCAACCCGGGCGCGCCTGCCCTTGGCGGTTAGCACCAGCCATGCGCCGAGCAGGATCATCGGCACCGTCAGCCATTGCCCCATGCTGAAGCCGGACTGTTCGACCAGCCACGTAAGCTGGGCATCTGGCTGGCGGAAAAATTCGACAGTAAAGCGGCTGAAGCCGTAGACCAGCAGTCCGGCCCCGACCAGCTTGCCGGGTTGGTAACGGGCATCGGTTTTCCAGAACAGGAAGGAGAGAATGAGGAAATAGACTATGCCTTCCAGCCCCGCTTCGTACAGCTGGCTGGGATGGCGTGCAACGTCACCGCCCATCGGAAAGACGATCGCCCATGGCACATCGGTGGCCCGGCCCCAGAGCTCCCCGTTGACGAAATTGGCCAGGCGACCGAAAAACAGCCCGAACGGAATGACGCAGGCGATATAGTCGCACATCCGCAGAAAATCGAGCTTCTCGCGCCGTGCTGTCCACCACAGGGCAAGCACAACGCCGATCGTGCCGCCGTGCAGCGACATGCCGCCTTTCCAGACCTCAAGGATTCGGATCGGGTCCTGCAATATTTCGGGGCTGTAGAAGAAAACATAGCCCAGCCGACCACCGACGATGATCCCCAGCGTAGCCCAGAAGATCATGTCGTCGGCGTGTCGGCGCGCCATCGGTGAGCCCGGCTGGGCAATCAGCTTGGTCAGATACCAGTAGCCGATCAGGATCCCGGCGAGATAGGCCAGCGAATACCATTTGAGCTGGAAAAACCCGAGGTCGAGCGCGTTTGGAGAGAGGCCAAGCTCCGAAAACTGCGTAAACTGCGCCGCATTGGCCAAGATAATGTCAATCAACTCTTTTCCCCGTGTGGTTTCCTGTCCATATAAAGGGAAAATTCCCTAGACCAAGAGGGAACAACGGGAGACTGGAAGAATGGCGACCTCTGAACTGGATATGGTAATCGACAAGACGCTGGACGCGCTGATCCAGCCTGGCCAGTTGCTGGAACTTGACACGATCAAGAAATACGGCGTCGATATGCCGATATTCAAGAATGCGCCGCAGAATGTATCGGACTATTTCGCCTATTTCTGCCACCAGCATGCGGACAAGGAGTTTCTGGTTGACGGAGACACTCGGCTGACCTTTGGCGAGGCCTATGCCGCTGCCCGTACCCTGGCCGGTGGACTGGTCGAAGGCTATGGTGTGCAGAAGGGTGACCGGATCGGCATCGCCGCCCGCAATTCGGCCAACTGGATCATTCTCGACATGGCAATCACCATGGCTGGCGGCGTTTCGACCAAGCTTAACGGCTGGTGGCAGGGCGATGAACTGGCCGACGGGATCGAGGATGTCGAATGCTCCTTTGTGTTCGCCGACTATCAGCGGGCCCAGCGGCTGGTCGACAGCAAGCGCGACCATGGTGCAGAACTGCTCGTGTTCGAACATGACAAGGCACCGCTGGAAGGCCTGAAAGTGATGCTGGAGAAAGGCGGCGGGGCGGAAACGCCGCTGCCGCAGATGCTGCCCGAGGACAACGCGACCATCTTGTTTACCTCCGGGTCGACAGGCCGTTCAAAAGGTGCCTATGCCGAACATCGTTCGGTCGTCCAAGGCGCGATGAGTTTTGTCGGCACTGTGCTGGTGCTCGTCAATATCATGGAAAAACAGGGCAAAATGCCCGGGGGACAGCCGACCGCCATGGTCTGCGTGCCGCTGTTCCACGTTACCGCCTCGGTGCCGCTGGTGCTGGTCAGTTACGCCATCGGGCGCAAGCTGGTTTTGCTCAACAAATGGGATGCGGAAGAGGCAATGCGCCTGATCGAGAAGGAGCGGGTCACCTATTTTGTCGGCGTGCCGCTCATGAGCATGGAGATATATTCACATCCCAGTTTCGATACATATGATCTCAGCAGCTGCGTCACAATGGCGGCCGGTGGTGCGCCGCGCCCCGTAGAACATGTCAAGCGGATCAAGGAGAAGATGGGCGATGGCTATCCCGTGATTGGTTATGGACTGACCGAAACCAACGGCGTCGGCTGTTCCAACCAGAATGAAAATTATCTCGCCAAGCCCGACAGCACCGGTCGGGCAACGCCGCCGATTGTGGAAGTCGCGATCCTCGACGATGATGGCAACAAGATGCCTCAGGGCGAGCGCGGCGAGGTCTGCATCCGCACCTCCGCCAATTTTACCGGCTATTGGAACAATGAAGAGGCGACCCGGGATGCCTTCACAGTCGATGGCTTCTTCCGCACCGGCGACATCGGCTATCTCGATCCCGAGGATTATCTCTATATCGTCGATCGAAAAAAGGAGATTATCATCCGCGGCGGCGAAAATATCAGCTGTCAGGAAGTCGAAGCCGCCGTCTATGCCAACCCGGCAGTCGCCGAAGCCTGTATCTTCGGGGTTCCCGACGAAAGGTTCGGGGAAGTGCCCGCCTTGGTCTATCACACGAAGGAGGGGCACAGCCTGTCCGATGAAGAACTGATGGAATCGCTCAAGCAGCAGCTCGCGCCGTTCAAGCTTCCTGTGCATGTCTGGCAATATCAGGAGCCGCTCCCGAAACTGGGTACCGCGAAAATCGCAAAAATCGTTCTGGCGAAAAAGCATCGGGATGAACTGGCCGCCACGGGATGAATGTACGCGCTACCATCCCGCCCGCTCCGGCTGATCCCGCTACCCGGATCACCCGGCAGCGGGACATCATCAACCGACGGGTGCTTGCCGACGAAATTGAGCAACTGATCGCCGAAGATGGTATGCCGCAGGCGCGGTCGAAGATATTGCTGCTGTTGCAGGAGGCCCTCGACAGGGGGCGGGCGGAAATCAGCGCGCGTTTGCGCAAGCGGCATTCTGCTGGCCACGAAATGGCCGCCGCGCAGTCCTTTCTGGTCGATCAGCTGGTTCGGTTGATCCACGATATCGCGGTCTATCACCAGTATCCGGTCAGCAATCCTTCGTCCGGCGAGCGCATCGCGGTAATGGCGGTCGGCGGCTATGGACGCGGCGAGATGGCCCCGCACAGCGACGTCGATATCGCATTCCTGACACCGCACAAGACCAACAGCTGGACCGAGCAGGCGGTCGAGGCCATGCTCTACTGGCTGTGGGATCTTGGCTTCAAGGTCGGGCAGAGCAGCCGTTCTATCGACGAAATGGTGCGCATGGCCAGGGAAGATCTCTCAATCCGCACCGCTCTGCTGGAAGGTCGATATATATGGGGTGATACCGGCGTCTACGAAGAGG
>CAWUKF010000070.1:0-10270 GCA_963922745.1 uncultured Sphingomonadales bacterium | reverse complement strand
GCAACGGCTCGAGTCCGAGTCCGGCCAGACTGATGATTGTAGCTGCCCCCAACAGCAGCAAAAGCGGATAGGCGTCGAGATATTCGGGCCCCGAAATCAGGGCAATGATATTCTGGCCCAGCAGCAGCAGGCCGACGAACAGGACTCCGCCACTGATCGCCGACACCCTCAATGATCGCCAGAACAGCGCCCTCGATTCGCGCGACTGTCCAATGGCGAACAGGCGCGACAGCTCGGCAAACAGCGGTCGGGCGAACACTTCCGCAAGACGGTTGAGGCTATTGGCGATCTGATCTGCCAGACGGAACAAGCCAGCTGCCGCCGGCCCGACAAAGAAACCGACAATGACCACCACCAGCCGTTCGCGGATCACGCTGACCAGATAGGCGAGATTGGTGAACAACAGAAAAGCGACAAATTCCCGCCGGCTTGGCGGCGTGACCTCGATAGCCGCAGAATCGCGCAACGGGTGCACCCAGTCCTGTCGTTGCCACACCATTCCCCACATCACCACGAAACTGATGAATTCGGACAGCCCCCAAACAATCAGAAAGCCGGTCATCGAAGGCTGGGTAACGAACAGCAGCAGCGCACCGGCGAAGCGCACGATCGGAATGATGGCGTCACCAAGGGCATTGCCGCCAAAGCGATCTTGCGCGCGCAATATGCCGGTCGGCGTGGAGCGGACCGACAGGAAAACGATCACCCCATAGCCCATGATTGCCTGTCCGACGGAATCGCTCCAGCCAAATTGCGACGCGCCAAAGGGAAGCATCAACCACAGCGCGCCGCATGCCGCCAGCCCGCCAACCAATTCGATCCAGAAATTCTGAACGGATAGTTTTCGAAAGTCGCGGTGCTGACCAGCAACCAAATAGGGCACGCCATATTGTACCACCGCCTGCCATGTCTGGAGCTTGAGGATCGCCGTGAGGACCTGGATCGCGCCGACAATGACCATGAATTCACCAAAACCCGATACACCCAGCGACCGGGTCAATATGGCGAGATAGAAAATGCTCAGGACAGCGCCTACGCCCTTGGCGGAAAACAACCAGCTGCTGTTGCGAAACACCCGGACCAGCGAATCCTCGCTGCTGGACAATCTGGAGAGTATATTTCGCGACACTGGTTTTATTTTCTCCAAAAGGTAATCGAGCGATTGAGCGTTTCTTTATAGCAAAATCCAGTTTTTTCTATCTCTCTGTTGCCCGATGCGGCTGGGCCGGTTCCGATTATTTGCAGCGCGAAAGCTTGAGCACGGGATTTTTTGCGTGGAATGCTGGCCGTCGGCTGCTAGCTACGCGGAATGACCCAAGATAATCGCACGGCGGAGATCGCCAATTTCGTAACCCATCTGGAATGCTCGAAAACCGGCGAGCTTCTGCCCGCCGGCACCATCCAAAACCTGTCGCCCGCCGGCGCACCCATTCTGGTGCGCTACGATCTGGCTGCGGTGGCCGAAACGCTGACCAAGGAGAAGCTGGCCACCCGTCCGACGGACCTCTGGCGCTATCGCGAGCTGCTCCCGGTTGCCAGCGCCGCCAATATTGTCTCGCTGGGCGAGGACATGACGCCCTTGATAACGCTGGACAATTCCTTGGGGGCCAATGTGATCGTCAAGGATGAAGGTCGCTTGCCGACGGGGTCATTCAAGGCGCGCGGGCTGGTAATGGCGGTGTCGATGGCAAAGGAACTGGGCCTGAAGCGGCTCGCCATGCCGACCAATGGCAATGCCGGCGCCGCGATGGCGGCCTATGCCCGGCGCGCCGGGATGGAGGCGTTCGTCTTCTGTCCGGATGATACGCCGGAAGTGAATGTCCGGGAGATCGCCTTGCAGGGCGGCAGGGTCTGGCGGGTCAACGGCCTTATCAATGACTGCGGCAAGATCGTTGCTGATGGCGAAGCGGAAATGGGCTGGTTCAATCTCTCAACGTTGAAAGAGCCTTACCGGATCGAAGGCAAGAAGACGATGGGGCTGGAACTGGCCGAGCAACTGGGATGGGAAATGCCCGATGTGATTTTCTACCCGACGGGTGGCGGTACCGGTCTGATCGGCATGTGGAAGGCGTTTGACGAGCTGCAGGAGATCGGGTTCATTGGCTCAAAGCGACCGCGTATGGTCGCTGTACAGGCCACCGGTTGCGCGCCGATCGTCGATGCCTGGGAAAAGGGATTGGATCACGCGCCGCTATGGGAAAATGCTCACACGGTTGCTGCGGGCATTCGTGTGCCGGTCGCGATCGGCGATTTCCTGATATTGCAGGCAGTGCGGGATTCGGGCGGCTTTGCGATCGCGGTCGAGGATGACGCGATTGTCGCTGCGCAACAGAGCATTGGTCAGAAGGACGGACTGCTGCTTTGTCCCGAGGGTGCCGCTACCGCAGCAGCATATCTGAAGGCGCTCGACGACGGGCTGATCAGCAGGACGGACCGCGCAGTCTTGTTCAATTGTGGCAACGGGCTCAAATATCCCATGCCCGCTGCAGATGCCGTGCTGGACCGCCATCAGCCGATCGACTGGAGTGCCATTGCAAGCACCTGATCGAGGGGCTAGGGCGCTACCGATGAAATGGTTTATCTTCTTCGCAGCCTTGCTGCTGGCTAGCGGCGGCTTTGCCTGGTGGTTTTTCGCGCAGCCGGGGCCGAAACAGCTCGACATGGTAAACAATGTCATTCCGGGCGACGGCAATGCCAAGCTGCTGGTCCGGGACCAGATTTATGACGAAAATCTGGGACTCGGGCTCAATATCTGGAGTCCGAAGGAGTCCGGAACCGAGCCGCTTCCGGTGGTTGTGTTTATCTATGGTGGCGGCTGGCGAGACGGTGCCAAGGATCAATATGCGTTTGTCGGCCGGGCACTTGCCAATCGAGGCTATATGGTTGTGCTGCCGGATTATCGGCTATTTCCAAAAACACGCTTTCCCGGTTTCCTCGAAGACAGCGCTAAGGCGCTCGCTTGGGTGGAGGACAATATCGGTCAATATGGCGGCGATACAAAGCGAATATTCCTGTCCGGCCAGTCTGCCGGAGCCTATAATGCGATGATGCTGGCGCTCGATCCCCAGTGGCTCGGCCGGGAGGGGAAGTCACCCGACCTGATCCGCGCCGTGGCAGCACTGGCCGGGCCGTATGATTTCTATCCGTTTGATTCAGTAACGACCAAGCAGAGCTTTGGCGAATATCCAGACCCGGATATGACACAGCCGATCAATTTCGTCCGAGCGGACGCGCCGCCGCTGTGGCTTTCAACCGGCACCGATGACACGCAGGTCAAGCCGCGCAACAGCAAGACTTTGCACGACACGATTGTCGAGGCGGGCGGCAGGGCCGAATATGTCGAATATCCGGGGATTGGTCACCTCGAGATCATGATGGCGGTCGCCAAACCATTTCGGTACAAGGCACCGGTGCTGGAGGACATGGTCGCCTTTTTCGAGCGCCAGAACTGATTGGGCGATATCAGGGGGCGGACGTCGTTTTTTGCAGCGCAAAACGGTTGAGATCGCGGCACTTCTTGGTTATGCCGATCCGCAGAACAAGGGAATCCGACAGACATGGCCACTTTCACGCTGCCCAAGAATAGCAAGATCCGCAAGACGGGCGAATTGCACCAAGCGCTGACCAGTGGGAAAAAGCGACCGTTTAAAGTCTATCGCTATGATCCGGATACGGGAGAAAACCCGCGCTACGATACATTCGAGATCGATACGGATGAATGCGGCCCGATGGTGCTCGACGCGCTGATCAAGATGAAGTCCGAGCAGGATGCGACGTTGACCTTCCGCCGTTCCTGCCGCGAAGGGATTTGCGGATCCTGCGCGATGAATATCAATGGCAAGAACGGTCTGGCCTGCACCACAGCGATCGAGGATTGCGGCAACAAGGTCACGATCACGCCGCTACCACATATGGAAGTGATCAAGGATCTGGTCCCGGATTTCACCCATTTTTATGCGCAATATGCGTCGATCCAGCCCTGGCTGAAAACCGTGACGCCGACGCCTTCGGGCAAGGAGCGGCTGCAGTCGCCGGAAGACCGCAACAAGCTGGACGGTCTGTACGAGTGCATATTATGCGCCTGCTGCCAGACGAGCTGCCCGAGCTACTGGTGGAACAGCGACAAGTTTCTTGGCCCCGCGATCCTGTTGCAAGCCTATCGCTGGTTGGCCGACAGCCGCGACGAAATGACCGGCGAACGGCTTGATGAGCTGGAGGATCCGTTCCGGCTCTATCGTTGTCATACGATCATGAATTGCGCGAACGCCTGCCCCAAGGGCCTGTCTCCGGCCAAGGCGATCGCCGAAATCAAGAAGATGACCGCTTCCCGCGAAATCTGATCGCCGGCGAGCGTTGATGGCCGAGACCGAGAGCAATTTTGTCATAAGCGATCCCGACCCGGACTATCCGGGCTGGAACACCTGGAAGCTGAACGATCCCGATTGTTACAACAGCTTTCTCGGTCGCATGATCGTCCGTCTGGGTGGTGACGGCTTGGGTGACAATATAGCGCGGGTTCGCATGTTCCCGGAACGCCAGCATCGCAATCTCGGCGATGCGGTTCATGGCGGCACTATCATGGGCTTTATCGACTGTTCGCTGTTTGCCGCGATGCGGGTGCTGGAACTGGGCCCCTCCGGCTATGCCGTGACGCTGGAACTGCAGACCCATTTCCTCGGATCTGCCCGGATGGATGAGCCGCTGGAGGCGCAGATCGAGATCACGCGGGAAACCGGACGGTTCCTGTTCATGCGCGGTCTGGTGGTGCAGGGCGATCGTGGGCAGGACAATATGGCTTCCTTTACTGCGATCGTGAAAAAGGCCCCGAACCAGAAAACAGATTTGCAATGAGCGAGTTTTATCAGCGCTACCAGGCGCTGATCGCGCAAAGAGAACTGCGGCCCGATGCCGATCAGGAAGCCTGTGCACAACGCCTGTCCCGCCTGCAGAAGGCACTGGAGGCTGTGCCACCGCGCGGCAGCCTGTTGTGGCGCACCTTCGGCAAAAAGCCTGCGTCGCCCAAGGGCGTTTATATGTGGGGGGGCGTCGGTCGCGGCAAGTCGATGCTGATGGACCTGTTCTACAACAATCTGTCCATCAAGCGGAAAAAGCGCGCCCATTTTCACGAATTCATGCTCGATGTGCACGCCCGGATCCGGGAGGAGCGCAAGAAAGAACTGGGCGATCCGATCCTGCCGGTAGCGACTGCCCTGGCAAGCGAAGCCCGATTTCTTGCCTTTGACGAGATGGTGGTCAACAACAGCGCCGATGCGATGATCATGTCGCGGCTGTTCACCGCATTGGTCGAGGCCGGGGTTACGATCGTCACTACGTCCAACCGGCCACCCGATGATCTCTACAAGGATGGTCTGAATCGCGAGCATTTCCTGCCGTTTATCGAGCTGCTCAAGACGCGGCTGGACGTGATCTCGCTCAATGGCCCGACCGATTATCGACGGGAGCGGCTGGGCGGCGTCGATCTCTGGCATGTGCCCAATGGCGAGCAGGCGACCGAAGCGCTGCGCGAGGCCTTTTTCCGGCTGACCGACTATTCCCCCGATGATGCCGCGAATGTGCCGAGCGAGGAACTGACCGTGCCCGGAGGACGAACCCTGCATGTGCCGAAGTCTCTGAAAGGGGTGGCGGTCTTTTCCTTCAAGCGGCTCTGTGCGGAGGCGCGGGGCGCGCAGGATTATCTGGCGATTGCCCGGCGTTTCCACACCGTGATCGTGGTCGGGATTCCGCAGCTTTCGAAGGACAATCGCAACGAGGCCGCGCGCTTTGTCACCCTGATCGACTCGCTTTACGAATATCGAGTGAAGCTGCTGGCCAGCGCCGAAGCCGAGCCCGATGCGCTCTATCCCGAGGGCGACGGATCATTCGAGTTCGAACGCACGGCCTCCCGCCTGATCGAAATGCAGTCGGAGGAATATCTGGCGCTGGGCCATGGCGCATCAGATGCTCCGGGCGGATAGGTCTCATAAGGTCAGCGGGCTGGCAGCTCTTGCCAGCGGTCGCGCCTTGTCGGCGATTCCGTAGATTGCCATTGGCGGGAATTCCGCTTCCAATCTTCGCTCGACCTGCCCCATTTCTATGCCGCGTTTGAGCGCCAGACTGAGCGCGCGTGGTGTTACCGGCGAGAGAGCGTGCTGCAGTTCTCCAAAGCGTTTTTCCTGATCAATCAACTGGGTAATCAGCGGCAGATGCCAACGCCCGAGGCCACCGGGGGACAAGCCGAGCTCGCGGCGTTCCGCCATGATCGCCTGGCAATTGGCAACCAGCGCCGCTCCGCTCTCCGTCGCAACCCATTCGGGGCGCAGCGGGTGGCCGTGACCGGGATTGGGCATGATCCACCCCTGATTGTGCATCTGTTCCAGAGAGCGCCGCAGCATCGATGCTGACAATCCGAGCGATTGCCGCAGCTCGACCGAGCGGGCACCCCCGGTGCCGATTCCCGCCAGCAACGGAACGAACCAGCGTCCGTGCGAGAGTTGTCGCAAGCGGTCGGAATATGGAAGGCGATGAGTCATGCTTGACTATAAAGCAATCTACTATACAAATAGTCAAGTCGAATCGTGGCTATGGTTTGGATAGAACGGTGGTCTCAAAGGGATTTCCGGATCGATCGATGGCGTCAAGCAGAGGGAGAGAAGATGTGGCAATTTCCTATGACGGCGGCCTAACCTGCTCGCTGGCTGTTTCCAGTCTCGACAGGTCCATCGCTTGGTATCGCGATAATCTTGGTTTTGCGCTGGAATATCGCACGGATGAAATCGGCTGGTGCGAAATGAAGTCGCCGGTCGACCGCGTCAATATCGGACTTTCGGAGAACGACGATCCGGGTGGCAAGGGCGGCGCGACGCTGACCTTCGGGGTAACTGATATCGAGGTGGCCGAGGCGGAACTGAAAGCCAAGGCTATCCGCATGGACGGGCCTGTTCAGGAGATTCCCGGTCTCGTCCGGCTGCTGACCTTTTACGATCCCGACGATAATGCGTTGATGTTTTACCAAGTGCCAGCGGATGCTTAGGGTACTGCATGGCCTGGCGCTGGTCTGTACGCTGGCGAGCGCGCAGGCTGTTCTCGGGCGAGATCCGGTAGCAGAGATTGAGACTGCTTCTCCGCTTGATCAGGCCGCATGGCTGGCCGGGCGCTGGGTGGGAACCGGCATGGGCGGAGAAGTCGAGGAGATCTGGTCGCCGGCTTCGGGCGGACAGATGGTCGGCCATTTTCGCTATTCCAGGGATGGTGAGCCGGGATTTTACGAGATCTTGATGATCGACATGACGGAAGCAGGAATCCGGATGCGGGTGAAGCATTTTAACCCGAACTTTACCGCCTGGGAAAACAGAGATGAATGGGTCGCGTTCGAACCTGTATCCGCCTCCCCCGGAAAGATTATATTCAAGGGCTTGGTTCTTGACCATATTGTTGACGGCGGCGTGGAGACAATGATCGCGACATTGCAGATGCGACAAAAGGACGGAACGGTCACGGCGGTGCCGTTCACCTTCCACCGCGCCGATTGAGCGCGAAACCCTAGAGCAGGCTCAGACTGTCCAGATCCAGCGCCATTTGCGCGGGTCGCTCGGCCATGGCGGCGAACATGCGGTCGCCGCGCTCGGTCTGCTCGACATGCAGCGAAGCGTTGATCGACATGATGAAGCCCGAGAAGGCGTGGCGGCGATATTCCTGCCAGAAGCTATCAAAGTCTGAAGCTTTGGATCGAGCGACAAGATAGGCTTCGACCAGCCGTTTCTCATGCTGGCGCCGGTCCTCGGGATCAGCGAAACTCGTGCCGATCATGTAGGCCACATCATTGGCCGGATTGCCGAGCGAGCAAGTCTGCCAGTCGACCAGTGCGGCAACCCGACCGTCGGCGTGGAACAGGATATTGTCGAGGCGCATGTCGCCATGGGTGATCGTCAGCTGACCTGGTTCCCTTTCTATATATTGGTTGAGCCGATCAACCAGCTCCCGCCCGAGGTCGAGAATATCGGATGATAGCAGGCCGCTGAATCGCTCGCGGAAAAGCGAATAGCCTTTGGGCAGGGTGGCTTTCATGAACTCGCTGTTGCTATTGCTATGGTGCAGCCAGCGCAGGCGATCAACGCCGCCAACCGGCTGAAAACTGTGCAAAGCAGCGGCTTCGGCAAGAGTGGTTTCGACCTGGACAAGCGAAGCGCCGGCCAATTGATCGCCTTGCGATGCTGGCGTCATGTCTTCGAGCAAGAGGATGAATTCTTGCTCATTGTCGGCGATGTCGGCGTGATAGGGCTGGGGGCAGTGTACCTCGCAATGGCCGGCAACGTCACGGTACCAGCCGACTTCCATATCGTAGAGGTGAAAGATGGCCGCCGCGCCTCGACTGACCGGGTCGGCGCTGGGGCATTTGGCGATGAAGGTGGCTGGCCCTTCGCTTCCGGCCCAGTCGCAGGTGAAACGATAGCTGTCGCAGACCTGGCCGGTGCCGACCGGCTCATGACTGAGTGACCGGAGCGATCCGGGCGGTGCGCGGAACACCACTTCGACAAACGCGGTCTCGAATTCTTCGGGACGTACCGGAAACCGAGCGCTCACGGAGCGGGGTCCATGAGCCCGGTCAGGCCGCTGGTCGCGTGGGGGCCGATGAACAATTGCTCGACCACGCCGACGCCATGATGTTCCTTGCCGTCAACGGTCAGCAGCGTATCGCTCAGCGCCTGAATATGGATGGTGGTCATGTCGATGGCGGGGGCTGGGTCGAGCGTGATGATATCATAGGCGGTCTCAAGATCGCCATGGTCCATGCCGTGGCCCCATACCGGATGGAGATAGCCGAGGCCGGACATATAGAAGGTTCGTTCGGCATCGCCGGTGCGGGGGATGATGCGAAGCTGGCCGTTGCTGGTGTTCAGGGCGACCTGCTGAATGCGGCGGGATCCGGAGTGATAGCGAAGATCGATGGTCTCGGGTTCGAACTCCCGGGCCGTTCCGGAGATCGCATCGACCACCCCGCGCCGGTTCCACGGCAGCCCGTCGCCATCGTCGTTGCTGTGAAAGAAACCGCAATGATCATCGAAGTTTAGCGGAGTCCAGAGCCACCAGAATTGCGGGAAGGCACCAGCTGGGGACGGCTGGGATTCCGCGGCACCGACCTGTCTTATGCCCCAGCTGCGGTCGCGGGTGCCGCGGCAGCCGGCAATATCGATATCCTGACCATCGATGGTGATTGTGCCGGACCAGTCGCCGTTCTGCGTCATTCTGGTATAGTCCATCATCAGCCGCGGTCCTTCGCGGCGGATGAAGCGGGGCTCCTCGATCGGCTGGTGGCGAGCCGTCAGGAGGATGTCGGCGGTGATCGGACTGTCGTTGCCAACGACCGTAAGGCGCAGTTTTTCAAGGGGTTCGACGATTGCAACGGTGATCGGGCCGACGGTCAGGTCGAGCCGTTCGCTGCCCATTCTTTTCGAGGCGCGCAGATTGTGCTGCTTGCCGTCGATGGAGACGCAGAAGGCGGCGTCCATGATGTCGAGTTGCGGGTAGATGCCGAGCGCGGCGGCGAAGAAGATGCTGCCGTCGGCGGAATAGCCGTTGAAGAAATAGCGGTCGTAGAAATTGCGGTTGCCGCCGGACAGCGCCATCGGCTCCGGGGTCTGGTGCAGCGGATATTCATCGCCTTTTGTCAGCATGTTGCATCCTCTTTTTCTTTGCACCATGGCATTTCGATTGCGCTTTGCAATGCAAAAGATTGGAAGAATTGGAAGCATGTTTTGGCTTTGGCGTCATAGCAGCGGAGGCTGCTATCCAACCCGACCTTCGGCGATGCACTTTGGATTGGTTTGGGCCCCTGCCTGCGCAGGGGGGACAGGGCGTGTGCGAAATTGGCATGACATTATTGCTATTGCGAACCAGTTGCAAAGATAGCGTCCATAATGATGCGATCTGCGGTTGAATTTGTCATTTTAGGGGCCTAATCCAGCCACTAATATCCATTTCGACTCTATTTCAGGAGAATTTCTTACATGGCCCGTAACAAGATTGCGCTGATCGGCGCAGGCATGATCGGCGGCACGCTCGCCCACCTCGCAGCTTCCAAGGAAATGGGCGACGTCGTCCTGTTTGACATTGCCGAGGGCATGCCGGCAGGCAAGGCACTCGATCTGAGCCAGGCCGCTCCGGTTGACGGGTTCGACTCCAAGCTCAAGGGCACCAGCGACTATGCCGATATTGCCGGCGCCGATGTGATCATCGTGACCGCAGGCGTGCCGCGCAAGCCCGGCATGAGCCG
>CAWUKF010000069.1:0-10453 GCA_963922745.1 uncultured Sphingomonadales bacterium | reverse complement strand
GCCTGGCCCAGCGCGATCGCGCTATCCTCGGTGGTATGATGCTGGTCGACGTGGAGATCGCCCTTGATCCGCAGAGTCAGGTCGATCAGCGAATGGCGCGAGAATTGCTCAATCATATGGTCGAGAAAACCAATCCCGGTCGCCACATCATATTGACCGGTTCCGTCGAGGTTGAGTTCGACAAAAATCTCGGTTTCCTTGGTATTTCGCTCTATTGTCGCTGTTCTCATGCAACAGGCCTATAAAGGCTTGGGCAGATCAGGCAAGAATTTCGCGGCCTTTGCCCGGCGCGAAATTCATTTTCCGCTCTTGACCCGATGCTCGCTTCGCGCCACCTAGTGCAAATGAGCAATGACGCCCCCGATAGCCTGATTCCTTACGATGAAATCGTCCAGGAGGCCCTGCGCGCAGTTGTCGGTCGGGTGCTCGGCGAAGTGGTCACGGGCGGCCTGCCCGGCGAGCATCATTTCTACATCACCTTCAAGACCCGCGCGCCCGGCGTCGACATTCCCGATCATCTGATCGCCAGATTTCCCGACGAAATGACGATCGTCATCCAGAACCGCTACTGGGACCTGAAAGTCGACAAGGACCGGTTCGAGGTCGGGCTGAGCTTCAACCAGATCAGTTCGATGCTGCATATCCCGTTTGCTGCGATCACCTCCTTCGTCGATCCGGCGGTAGATTTCGCGCTGCAATTCCAGGTTGACGAGGTCGAGGGCAATGTGAACGGCCATGACCCGGCGGAAAATGACGGCGAGAGGGACGCGACCGAAACAGTCGACGATGGCTCCAACGTGGTTACGGTGGACTTCGGCAAGAAAAAGTGAGCGGGACCCGCACAGAAACCGACTCTCTGGGCGAGATAGAAGTTCCCGCCGATGCCTATTGGGGTGCCCAGACCCAGCGCAGCATCGAAAATTTTCCCTTTCCCCGCCATGAACGCATGCCGATCCGGCTGATCCACGCGCTGGCTGCGGTCAAACAGGCTGCGGCCCGCGTCAACGGCATCCATGGCCTGGATCCGGAAATTGCCGCAGCAATCGAAAAGGCCGCCAATGCCGTGCGCACCGGCGAATATGACAACCAGTTTCCGCTGAGCATCTGGCAGACCGGCTCGGGCACCCAGACCAACATGAACGTCAACGAAGTGATCGCCGGGGTCGCCAATGAGGCGATCTACGGCACTCGCGGCGGGAAATATCCGGTACACCCAAATGACCATGTCAATCGCGGCCAGTCGTCGAACGACAGCTTCCCCACCGCCATGCACGTCGCCGCTGCGCGGGCGCTGGAGGTAGAGCTGTTCCCGGCGCTGGAACAATTGCACGACGCTTTGGCGGAAAAAGCGCAGCAGTGGCAATCAATCGTCAAGATCGGCCGCACCCATTTACAGGATGCCACGCCGCTCACGCTCGGCCAGGAATTTTCCGGCTACGCCGCGCAGCTGGTCGCCGCGCGTGACCGGGTCGAGACCGTATTGCCCCGCCTACACCAGCTGGCACAGGGCGGCACGGCGGTGGGAACCGGCCTGAATGCGCCCGAGAATTTCGGCGAGCATATCGCCAAGGAAATCTCAAAGATCACCGGTCTGAAATTCACCTCGGCCCCGAACAAGTTCGCCGAGCTGGCCGCGCATGACACGATGGTCGAGCTGTCCGGCGCGCTGAACACGCTGGCGGTGTCGCTGACCAAGATCGCCAACGATATTCGCTTGCTTGGCTCAGGCCCCCGTTCTGGCCTCGGCGAGCTCGCCCTGCCAGCCAATGAGCCGGGCAGCTCGATCATGCCGGGCAAGGTCAATCCGACCCAGTGCGAGATGCTGACCATGGTCGCCGCCCAGGTAATCGGCAACCATCAGGCCGTAACCGTCGGCGGCCTGCAGGGGCATCTGGAACTCAATGTGTTCAAGCCGTTGATCGGTGCGAATGTGCTGCGTTCGATCGAGATCATCTCGATCGGCATGTCGAGCTTTTCCGAACGCTGCGTGGAAGGACTGGAAGCGAATGAAACCAGGATCAAGGAACTGGTCGACAATTCGCTGATGCTGGTGACCGCCCTCGCCCCGGTAATCGGCTATGACAAGGCGGCATCCATCGCCAAGCATGCGCATAAAACGGGCCAGACGCTCCGCGCCGCCGCCTTGGATCTCGGGCTGGTTGACGCGGAAACCTACGACGCCCATGTTAGACCCGAGAATATGGTTGGCGATCATGGCTGACCCGGGAACATAAATACGATGTCGCTAGTCAGAAATATATTCACCACCTTCGTCGGAAACGAAGCGCGCCGACACACCCAGGGTCACGGTCTGCGCAACTTCGGCCTCGGCATGATCGCTGCCCGCATCGCCACCCGGTCCGTCCCTGGCGCGCTGCTGGTCGGCGGGGCGCTGATCGCGAAAAAACTCTATGACGACGCGAAAGAGGCGGAAGCAATTCCCGCGTCCGAAGCGGTGATCGAGATTGAGGGCAAGCCGGTGCCGGAAGAGCAATTCCGAGACTGAAGCGCCTGTATCAAGGCTTCCCCGTTAGCCAATAGCCGGTACCCGCTGCCTGCCAGTCCTTCACCGCTTCGATCGGAGCCACCAGCATCAGGATATTGAGCGCGAGATTGTCGCGGATCATATAGCCGGCAAAAAGCTCAAAAAAGACGGCAATCGCGAGCGTCACCTTCCACGGCAGGCGCGAGGCCAGAAAAAATCCGATGATCATCCAGGCGATGTCGGCCATCGAATTGATGATGCTGTCGCCCTCATAGCCATATGAAATGGTCGCTTCCCGATAGCGGTCAATGATGACGGGCGAGTTTTCCAGCACTTCCCAGGCCCCCTCCACCAGAACCGACAGACAGAGGATCACTCCGAGCGGAAACAGTCTGGGGAAATGCGTCCGCAGCAAGTGGCCGATGCCGAAGAAAAGGAACCCGTGAATGACATGACTCATCGAATACCAGTCGGTCAGATGCTGGCTGTTTTCCGGTGACTGGACAATTCCGTGCCAGAGTTTGACAGTGCCGCAACTGCAGATGGGCGGACGTCCCATGCCGAGAAGGATCAGCGCAAAGCCGACAAAAATCATTAGGGCGATCAGCGCACTATATGTGCTGATCCTGAGCGGCCATGCCAATTTCATTCCGTCTCCAAACGCCCCATAGAGAACAGTTTCTGCCATCAATTGCAATATTGATTGTTACTGACATTGCTGTAAGCTCAACACAATCCGCTATCGATAAGCGGGACAGGAGAGCATATTGGCGACCACCGCGCAATCCGGGCAGCAGCCGCGGAAATTCTATGGCTGGACCAATGTCGGCCTGATCTTCTTCATCCAGTTTGCCGCTTCCGGTTTCGTCTATTTCGCCTATTCGGTCGTTTTCCCTGCGATGGTCGAAACGATGGACTGGAATCGGGGCACAGCGTCGCTGGCGCAAACGGTGGCACTGATCATGCTGGGTCTCTCCTATCCCTTGACCGGCTGGCTAATTCTCAGGTTCGGCGTACGCCAGACAATGACTCTCGGACTACTGGCGATGCTGTCGGGTCTCCTTCTGTTGGTGCTAGCCGTCACCGCAATATGGCATTTCATCATGGTCTGGGGCGTGATCATGGGCCTGTCCTTTGCACTTACCGGCCCACTCTGCTCGCAATCCGCGATGATCAGCTGGTTCAGCATCAGGCGATCGACGACCATCGGCATCGTCATGACCGGCGGGGCGCTTGGCGGGGCGCTGGCACAGCCGGTGCTCTCGGCCGCGATGGACCAGTTCGCCAGCTGGCGCGCCGCATGGCTGCTCGCTGCCGCCATGGTCGTCGTTTCGCTGATCGCCGCGCAATTTGTCATCAACCGCCCGCAGGATATCGGCCAGCATCCCGACGATGTCGATCCGGGACTGGTCTCGGACGATCCGATGGCCGCCAACCTGCGGCCCAGAACCCACCGGACCGGTCACGACTGGACAATGAAACAGATCATCCGGACGCCGACCCTCTACATGCTGATGCTGGTCACACTCGGTTATCTGGGCACCTTCTTCTTTCTGCTCAACCACGGCGTCCTCCATCTTACCGACAATGGCCTGTCGAGAATCGAGGCCGCATCAATCATCGGCCTCGCAATACTCGGCAGCGGCCTGGCGCGTATTCCGGCCGGCTGGCTCGGCGACCAGTTTGAACTGCGCTGGACCCTGTTCGGATCGATTGCGATCATGGCCGTGGGCCTTTCGGGCTTCTGGCTCGGTCACGGGGTGATCTTGCTTTCGGCAATGGGCATGCTGGTCGGCGCCGGCTATGGCAGCCTGCTGGTGCTGGGCCCGGTGGTGATCGGCAACTATTACGGCGAACGGGCCTTTCCGGTCATAAACTCGGTGCTCGCGCCCGTAATGCTGCCATTCGCCGCCGCGGCGCCCGCCGGGGCCGGCTATATTTTCGAGGCCACCGGAAGCTACAACCTCGCCTTCATCGGCGCGATCAGCTTGCTGGGTGCAGCCATGGTAGCCGCCTTTTTCATGAAGCCGCCGCTAGCGCCCCGCTAGATCCCTAGACATTGCCATCGCTCGACAGCAGCGCCGCAATCGGCCGGGTACCGGGCCGGCGCGCCAGCACGATCATCAGAATGGTGGTGAACGGCACCGCCAGGATCGCTCCGGGTATGCCCCACAGGCTGCTCCAGATGGCCAGCGAGACCAGCACCACCATTGGGCTGAGATTGACCGACTTGCTGAGCATTTTCGGCTCGACGATATTGCCGATAACCACCTGCGCCGCCGTCATCAGGCCGGTTGCGATCAGCGGGACCGTCAGGTTGCCGAACTGGGCTACTGCAAACAACGCGGGAAAGGCGACGCCGACGAAGGATCCGATATAGGGGATATAGTTGAGCAGGCCGATGATGATCGCCCACAACGCCGCATATTCCACACCCAGCACACGCAATATCGCCCAGCACAATATGGCCAGCATGATATTGATCAGCGTCTTCGTCGCCAGATAGCTGCCGATATCATGGTTGATCCGGGTGATCATGTTGAGCGTGTCGGTGGACGCGCCATCCGAGCCGAAGGCCCGGCGCACCTTCTCCGGGAATCCGGTGATCTCGCTAAGCAGGAAGGAGGCGTATAATATCGTGATAAAGACAAAACCGCCAAAACTGGTCAGCGACGAAAGCACCGACTGGGCAAGCGCCGCGATATCGATCTCGGTGAAGAATCGCGTTGCAAATTCGCTGACCGCCTGCGCCGCGGCTTCCCGGCCACGATCGAACATCGCGGTCGGCGAACCCATCAGCTCCGATATTTTCGGCTTGCCGTCGACCGCTTCCGCCGACACCGGAAACCATGTGACAAACAGATTTTCCAGATTGCGTTGATAGACCGGCAGCGAGGGCACAAGATTTTGCAGGCTGGCGACCAGCATCCGGGTCATCGCGAAAAGCAGGGCCAACACGGCAATCAGCGCCAGGGTGGCCCGCAACCAGAGCGGCGTCCGGCCCAAGCCCGGAATGCGGGCCACGGTAGCGCTGGCGGCGTAGAGAATCTGCAGCAATATGACTGCTGTCACGATGGGCAAGATGATGTCCTTGCCGACGTAGAACAGCCAGCCGACCATGATCGTAATGCCGATGGCAAAGAATATCGTGCTGACGCGCCCCTGGAACATGATTTCGCGATAGCCTGATTCTGGCAGACTGTCATCAGGATGATTGCTCGGCGCTTCGTGAGGAAAAACAAGGGGACAAGCATCTTGACGCGATGCGCCCTTCTCGGCCAATAGCCGCTATGGCCGACAATATCTCTTCCCAGAACATCGACAATGATCACCGTCAACTGAACCGCAGAGGGCTGCTGTTCGTGCTGTCCTCTCCATCTGGTGCCGGCAAGTCGACCCTGGCCCATATGCTGCTGAAGGCAGATGAGGAGATCGCCATGTCGGTATCCGTCACCACGCGACCGAAACGCCCCGGCGAGGAACATGGCAGGGACTATTATTTCGTCAACGGCGACCAGTTTGAAGAGATGGTCGCTGATCACAGTTTCCTCGAATATGCCACGGTCTTCGGCAACCGCTATGGAACGCCAACCGTTCCGGTGCAGCAGAGCCTGGAAGCGGGACAGGATGTGCTGTTCGATATCGACTGGCAGGGAACCCAGCAACTATACCAGCGGGCCGGCCAGGATGTCGTGCGGGTCTTTATCCTGCCGCCGTCGCTGGAGGAATTGCGCAAACGCCTCGAGAGCCGAAACACAGACGCGCCCGACATCATCGAGAGCCGGATGCAGCGTGCGGTCAGCGAGATCAGCCACTGGGATGGCTATGACTATGTCCTGATCAACGATGATCTCGACGCCTGCTTTGCCAAGGTGAAGCAGATCCTGGCCACCGAGCGGATGCGGCGGTCAAGACAGACCGGGCTGATCGGCTTTGTCCGGGATCTGATGGCGGAGTGATCAGCCCTCGGGCTGCACGGCCTGTTTGACATAGAGGCCGTCAAAAACCGTCGTCCAGTTCTTGCCGCCATCCTCCGAAGCCTGCCAATGCTGGCGAACGCTGCCGTCGTCCAGCGGTGTCCAGGTGATCCGGTTGATCGCCATGCCATCCCGGTAATAAGGCGTATTGCGGTTGCTCAGCACCATTTCGCCGCGGTCGTTCAGTCCACCCTCAATGAACAGCGCCGATCCGTCGACACCCATCCAGGTCTGGTGCCATTGCTTGCGGGCAGCATCGTAGAAGCTCATGCTCATCCCGGTATAGCCGCCCTTGGTGCTGTAATCCTCGCGGATGACGCAGCCACCATGTTCGCTCGAAATGTGGTTCACGGCGCTGGGCTGATCCTGTCCCGTGGCCGTCACATCCCAGCTGCCGATCCAGAAATCAAAGGCGTGGTGAGCATCCGAGGCGCAGGCCGGTGGAGCCGTTGCCGCCGGCGGAGACTGCGCCAGAGCGGCGGCAGTCAAAGGGGATGGTACCAGAAGCGTCGCGAGAGCCGCGCCCAACAGGGGGCTGGTGCGGCATCGGCCTTTCCGGGCTTCGGAGCTTGCCCATGCGGTAGGCAATTTTTCCCGGTCCGGCTTTTCGCTGTGTCGCCTCACGATACCATCCCCCCATGGCCAAGCTTCGATACAGCCCGCAAGCATCATGCTATGCGGACGCCACTTAGCTCCCCGCCTGATACCATGCCGGCGGCGCGCTTTGCTCCCGATTCGACCAACCGCTATCGACCATCGATGAAAGATAGGGCCGCCAGCGCTCAGTCTGCGACAGGCGAATGGCTGGCATGACCGCATTCGCGCGCGCTGGCCAAAAGAGCGTTGGTTTTAGTGCGGCAAACCGGTATCGCAGAGGCAGGGCTGAAGGGAGCAACATGGTGGAAGTGCGCGAAATAGAGGTCCTGATCGTCGGTGGCGGCTTTTCGACCATGCCGCTGATCCGCGAACTGGAGGCCAGCGGTATAGGCTGGCTGATGGTGTCGCCAATGACCCCGATCTGGCAGCAGCTGGAAGCCGCCGACGGCCTGGATTTTGATCTGGTCAGCTCGCTGCAGAGCAGCGTCTATTCGTTCGAGCTGGTCGAGATGCTGAAGGAACAGGGAGACAATTTCACCGACGGCTTCCCGACTGCCCGCGAATTTTACGATATCCACAAGAAATATGCCGCGCGCCATGCCAAGAATATCCATCATGGCCGGGTTGAGAGCATCGACAATCATGCCGACCACAGCATCGTCCATCTCGAAAGCGGCGAACAGTTTCGCGCCCGCCATGTCGTGGTCGCTACCGCTTTCCGGCGGCTGATGAATGCCAATCTCAAGCAGATCAAGGTGGATGCCAGCTATGCTGGCAAGAGCGTCGCCATCACCTCGACCGGCGACAGCTCCAATCTGCTGATCGCCAAGCTGGTTGCTTATGGCGCGAAGGTCCATCTGGTCACCAACGGCTTCATCATCCTCGACAAGATGTTCGCGACCTTTTCGCCGCTCGACGACGGCCCGCGCTTCGTGCCGCTCGACCAGCTGGAGTGTCACAATTTCTCCGAAATCAGCAAATGGAGCTACCGCGCCTTCATCGACGGCGGCTATATCCACGGCCTGATCCATCATCGCTTTGCCAAGATTTTCGACCGCAACAGCCTCGGCGTGCGCCATCCCAAATCGATCCGTCCGCACAAGGACATTCGCACTTTCTTCAAGGCGAAGGCGCCGGTGGAAAACGGCCATATCGCGATCAAATATTGGCCGATCGATGTCTACAAACTCTATTGCGAGGAGACGCTCGAGCAGAAGATCAGCGCCGGCTATCTGATCAACGACCTGCCCTTCTTTCTCGAACATGGCCATGTCAAGCTGTGGAACAAGAGCGCTGCCACGATCGACCGCGAGGCGATGACGCTGAGCGAGGACGGCGAAACCGCCTCCTTCGATCTGATCATCGACGGCGATCAGGAAGTGCCTAACATCCCGGACATCCGGATGCATGGCGGTGGCGAGACCTTTGCCTACCGCCCCCGCGAGCAACTTCTCGGTGTCACCTCACCGAAACTCGACAATATCTACACCATCGGCTTCACCCGCCCCTTCACCGGCGGCCTCAACAATATCAGCGAGATGCAGTGCCTGCTGGTCCACCGGATGATCACGGACTCGGCCTTCCGCGACGAGATCCGCAGCAATATCGACGAACGGATCGCCGCCTATAACACGACCTATTATGCCAACCGCCCGGAGAAAAAGACCGACCATCTCGTCTGGTACGGCACATTTACCGACGAGGTCGCAAAACTGCTCGGCATCCGGCCGAAACGCGGCGACACGCCGGGCTTCATGGGGCTGATGAAATATTATATGTTCCCCAACAATGTGTTCCGCTTCCGCGAAAAGGGCCGCTATGCGGTCGAGGGCGTCGGCGGGCTGATAGCGCACACCGCGAAACAATATCACGACTATAAAGTGCTGGCACTATTGGTCATCCGCTATCCGTTCTTCGAGCTGCTGGCTCTCGCCACGATCCTGCTGGCACCGGTGCCCTGGTGGGTCAAGATACCGGCAGCTATAATCCACAACCGCCTGCCCTTCACCTCGACGCTGGTCGGAAAATTCGGCCTGCCGACGCGTGAGAGCAAGGCGATCTTCAATTACCGCAAGGCGATCAGCTTTCCGGTGCTCGCCTATCCTTTGGTTGCAGCTGTGGTCTGGGCGGCAGCGGGCATGGGAGCAGCGTTTGGATTTTCGGCGGCGTTGCTCGCCTATGTCTACGCGATGATCCATTTGGGGACTGCCAAGGGCTGGAACCGGAAGTTCTTCTGCGACATGAAGAGCAAAAGGTCGCCGGAAATGGTGCGTTTCTTCGAGAAATATCGGAACGTTTTTGGCCGGGTGCAGTCGATGAAGCCGCGCTCTGACCAACCAGATTAGAGTTTTGCCCTGACAACACAACTCTGCAACTTGGGCTTCAAAGCATTGATCTCCAGAAGGGTTCGGGCAGCAGTAGCCTTTTCTGCCGTCGACAAAGCGAGGGGCTGCGCCTTGTTCTGCGCGTCGGCGACAGCAGCAGGCGATTCGGCTTCCTCGATATCATCAGATAATTGCCTGATTTCCGCGACGACACCTGCTGGATCAAAGACGCCAACAGCACTCAACCGCTGGGCCAGAATGCGCTCGACCGAGAGCAGCGAGGACGAGACGAGGTCGAAATATTGTGTTGCCGGTCCGACATCAACGCCCACTCGATTTTCGCCAGTTTCGAACTTGAGATTATCTTTCTCGGCTTCGCCTTGGATTTTTTTGATCGAGAATCCATCGATCCCGACAGCTTCCATCTTGATGCAAATCAAGGCATCGAGCGAACTGTCAAAAATGTCCGCCTTGCCTTTCGGATCATAGTAATTCTTACTTCCGTTCAGAATGGAGGCAGCGGAACCACCTGCAATAGCAACGTTCGAACCTGCGCCGAAGGCTGTGGCGGTGATGGTCCCGACGGCCGTCAAGAAAGACGGTATTTCGAAGATCTGCCGTCCATTGGCTGCGCTATGGGCCCTGCATCGATAAAGTAATATGAAATTGTTGATCAGACTGCGCGCTCCGTCAACATTCTCCTCAATCGGTACTGGCTTGTTATCTGCCAATTTTTCGAACGACTTGCAGCTCTGTCCTATCGAACGATTGCTGCCGCGCGTTTCCATGACATTGGTCAGGTTGACAGAGGGCGGAGCAAAGCTGGTGGTAGCACATCCTCCGAGCAGTGTGGTTGCAGTTATCAACATGAGAAAGTCTTTCATCTTTTCCACCCCTGTGTCTGATTGCTTGGTCAAATTAGCCTTGCTGCTCTCTCCACACCCGTGACCGGCCTCACGCCGCCCCAAAAACTCCCTCTTGAAAACAGAACAAACATTGAACATATAGCGCAGATCACCCTGTCCCTTTGACCCGCTGGACTCTCTCCGGCATCTTCTGCAAAGCACACG
>CAWUKF010000068.1:0-10493 GCA_963922745.1 uncultured Sphingomonadales bacterium | reverse complement strand
GCTGCGGCAACGCCGAATTTCACCATCGCACGATCGTCCAACGGAGCCGGGGCACAGCTTACGCTGCGCGGCATCGGCTCTTCTGCGACCTCGATCGGGATCGAGCAGTCGGTCGCCATCGTCGTCGACAGCGTTTATTACGGCCAGGGCCGGATCATCAACGAAGGCTTTTTCGACCTCGCCCGCGTCGAGGTGCTGAAAGGACCACAATCGCTGTTTTTCGGTAAGAACGCGACCGCCGGCGTGATCTCCCTGACCACCGCCGATCCCGGGCTGGACCCGGAATATATCGGCCGGGTCGGCTATGAGTTCAAGGCGGAACGGGCCTTTGCCGAAGCAATTGTCTCGCAACCGCTGACCGACAGTCTCGGCGTGCGCGTGGCGTTGCGCGGCTCGCGCATGTGGGGCGGCTATTATACCAACCAGCAGCAGGTGGTCAGCTATCCAACCCTCGACGTGGCCACCGGCGCGACCAATCCGCACAGCGCCGCACCGGCTGCCACCGATCAGCCGCAGGAGCGCGAATTCATTGGCCGGGTCACCCTGAAATATGAACCCGACGATCGACTGACTGCCAAGCTCAAGGTCTCCGGCACCTATAACCGCACCGTCGGCAATGGCTGGAACTATGTCGCGATCGATTGCCCCACCGGCCAGACCACCAATCCCCCGAGCTACACCTGCGGCAAGAATTTCACCCTCCACCAGAATGACTTTCCCGTGGATATCGCACAGGACTATCCGTTCGCACGGACCGATGGCGCCCTCTACAATACCTACAAGTCCTGGGCCGCCACGGGGTCGCTGGAATATGCGCTCGATGACATCACGATCAGCTCGATCACCAATTATAATTGGAACAACAACAAGTTCGCCTGCGACTGCGATTTTCTCAGTGCTGGCGTCTGGGCGACGGAAAATGCCAGCTATCATGCATTCAGCCAGGAACTGCGTGTGCTCACCGACTTTGATTCACCGGTCAACCTGATGGTCGGCGCGCTCTACCAGAAAACCCGGCGCGATTTCTTTCAGGCGGTGATGTTTGCGAATCTCGAAGATTCGACGGCCAGCTCGTCCAATCGCTATGTTGCCTATTCCAAGGATTCGCGGACGGATGGGGAAACGCTGTCCGGCTACGGCCAGCTGATGTGGCAGATCACGCCCACCCTGGAAGCAACCGGCGGCGTGCGCTATATCCATGAAACCAAGGACAGCAGCTTTACCCAGCCCTATGTCAACACCGCCTTGCAGGGACTGTTCACGCCAGAAAGCGCGGCGGTCAATGGTACGATTTTCGGCAACCAGACCTTCAACGACTGGTCACCCGATTTCACCCTGCGGTGGAAACCGACCGACGATGTCATGCTCTACGGGGCCTACAGAGTAGCTTACAAGTCGGGCGGCTTCTCCAACAGCGCCATCAACTCGGCGCTGTCCGCCAATCCCGCCAGCGACCTCAGCTTCAACCCGGAAAAGGGCAAGGGTTTCGAATTCGGGGTCAAGTCGACGCTTGCCGACAATCAGCTGCAGGCGAACCTGACCTACTATAATTATAATTATACCGATCTGCAGGTCGACTTCTTCAACTCGCAGATCTTTGCCTATATTACCTACAACGCGGGCAGTGCCCGTTCCAAAGGTGTCGAACTGGAGCTGGAATATGCCCCTTATTCGATTCCCGGACTCAGCCTGCATGGCAATCTGAACTACAACCAGGCGCGCTACGAGGATTTCATCGCACCCTGCTATTCGGGCCAGTCGATCGCGGCGGGCTGCACTCTCAATATCGGCGGTGTACCGTCGCAGGACCTCAGTGGGGTTCCGACCGCGGTGGCGCCGAAATGGACCGGCACAGCGGGCATCTCCTACGAGACCGAATTGTCGGATGATCTGAAACTGGGCAGCAATGTCGATATGCGCTATAGCGGCTCCTATATTGCTTCGAGCTTCGGTGACCGGGCGACGACACAATCGTCTTATGCGGTGCTGGATGCGGGCATCCGGATCGGGGCGAGCGATGACCGGTGGCAGCTGGCGCTGATCGGCAAGAACCTCACCAATAAATTCTATTTTACTGGCGGTGGTACAGCCCCCTCGACCGGATCCGGAACCGGAACCGCCGCTGCGGTGCGGGGTGATGCCCTGGGCTATGGTGCCTTCCCCCGCACGGTGACCGTGCAGGCGACCGTGCGTTTCTGATCGCGAAGAATATGCGCATGGCGGTCGTCGCGGACCGCCATGCCAGACTGGAGAGTGAATCATGAGCGAAGACCAATCCCGATCCGCCGATGGACCAAGCCGGGAGCAGCGCATCTCGGACATGCTCGACAAGCAGGACTGCGCGGAGCTGGTGCATCGCATGGCGCGGGCGATCGACCGCTGCGACGGAGAGCTGGTCAACCAGTTGTTCCACCCCGATGCGACCGATGATCATGGCAGCTACAAGGGCACGGCGAAGGATTTTGTCCCCTGGGTGATGGAGGTTCTGGAAGGTATGCACCGGACCCAGCATATGATCGGCAATATCCTGATCGAACTGAATGGCGACGCCGCCCGCGGGGAAAGCTATTTCATCGCCCATCACACATTGCCGGGCGAGGATGGCGACACTAATTTCATGGTCGCGGCCGGGCGCTATCTCGACCGTTTCGAGCGCCGCAATGGCGAGTGGCGCATCGCCCATCGCGGCGCGGTCTACGACTGGAGCAGCGTCAATCCGTCCACCGACATTTGGGATCGTGCCAATATGGCGGATTACAGCTTCGGCGCGCGCGGCCGGGCGGATCCGTCCTACCCGCATTTCGCCGGCCAGACGTCATCATGAACGCAGGATCCCGTCACCGGAAAATTCAGAGGAGATAGTCTTATGTCTACTGTCATCAGCAAGGAAAAGTCCGACGAAGCGCTTCGCAAGCAAACATCGAAACTGCGCGATCCGGAATTTCGCAACACGCCGATCACCCCGGATCGATATTCTTCCAAGGAATGGGCCGACAAGGAGTGGGACAAGATCTGGACCAAGACCTGGCAGATCGCCGGCGTCGCGGCGCAGCTGCAGAAGGCGGGCGACTGGATCACCGCCGATTTCGGACCGGAAACAATCGTCTGTATCCAGGGCGAAGATGGCGAGGTCCGGGCGTTCTACAACGTCTGCCAGCATCGCGGCATGCCGCTGGTCACCGGCGAGCAGGGCAATGCCACCGGCAAGCGCCTGACCTGCCCCTATCATGGCTGGGCCTATGAGTTCAGCGGGCGGCTGAAGGCGGTGCCGGACGAAGCGGATTTCATCCAGGGCTCGCCCTGCGGCAAGCTCAACCTGGTTCCCGTGCAATGCACGGTCTGGGCGGGATTCATCTGGATCAACATGGACGAGAATGCAGTGCCGCTGCGCGAGTTTCTCGGCCCGATCGCCGAGCAGATCGAGACCTATCCGATGGACAAGATGGTCCGCACCCACTGGATGACGATCGAGGGCAATTTCAACTGGAAGCTGATCCAGGACAATTTCAACGAAAGCTATCATGTCCCGTTCGTCCATCCGCAGACCAAGTTCGTGATGGAATATTCGCATCACCACTGCCAGTTCGACCTCTATCCGCAGGGCCATGCGCATATGATCATGCCCGGTGCCGGCCCGACCAAGACGCTGCGCGGCGGCGAAAAGGAGACGCTGGAGCAGCTCGCCGAGGAAATGGAATTCTGGGGACTGGACCCGGATGATTTCCGCAAGGGCAAGACCGGCGAAATCCGGGCTGCGCTGCAGAAGGCGAAGCGGGAACTGGGAGCCGAGAAAGGGTTTGATTTCTCGAGCTATCAGGATTCGCAGCTGACCGATCACTGGCACTATACGATCTTCCCGAATCTCTCGTTCAGCCTCAAGCCGGACGGCAATATCTGGCTGCGCGCGCGGCCCCATGAAAGCGATCCGCAGAAATGCTATTTCGACATGTGGTACATGACCCTGTTCCCCGAGGGCACCGACCGCTATTATTCGCAGAGCATGGCCGAGTGGGTCGATGTCTCGGTCCCGGCCCCGCATGTCCAGGGCAAGGTCGGCGAAGTCTCGATGGGGCCTGGCATCGACCAGGATGTCGAGGTCTGGGAAGTACAGCAGCGCGGGCTCAACTCGCGTGGTTACAAGCGCGATTATCTCGCCTGGCAGGAACGTCGGCTGCGCTTCTTCCACGAAAATCTGGAACGCTGGATGGAGGCCTAAAAGCAGCTAAGCCCGCCAGCCTTTTTGCCCCCGGTTTCCGCTTGATCCGGACATCGAGGCTTCGGCGGGCTTCACGCGTTACCGGTATCGGGACAGGGAAAATTCTGCCGGCATTCATCCGGCGGTGACGCTGGCAGCGCTAGTCGGCGGCCAGGCCCCTTGCCAGAATTCCGTTCGCGATTTCCGCAATCTCGGCGGCGGACTTCTCCTCCGACCAGATGCCGTAGCGCATCCCCAGAAACACGTTCATGCCCATGATCGCCCAGGCGTGGGCCTCTTCGAGCGGGCCGCGGAAATCGCCGGCAGCAACGCCTTCCTGCAGGCGTTCGTGGATACGCTGGGCCGCATCCTCATAGTGCAGGCGATAGCTGGCCGGATCGACAAATTCCGCTTCGTCGATGATCCGGTAGATTTCCTTGTGCTCGCGGGCGAAGTTCATGAATGCTTGCAGAGCCAGCTTCTCCCGCTCCATCGCATCCTCCCATTCGGTCATCGCACTGGCGGCGTGGCTCTTGACCCGCGCGCTCATGTCGCGGACCAGCGCGCTGAACAGCTCGTCCTTCGAATCAAAATAGGTATAGAAACTGCCCAGCGCAGTGCCGGCGCGCTGGGTAATTCCGGTGATCGAGGCTTCGTGGAAGCCCTTCTCACCGAATTCCAGCGCCGCTGCATCCAGCAGTTTCCGCTTGGTTTTCAGTCCGCGTGCGGTGCGCGGCTGCTTGTCCCGGGACTCGATATGTTCGCTATAATCGGTGGCCATAATGTCACGGCTAACCGCATTTTGCGGGATTGGCAAATTTCTAAGTTGAAATTTGATTCATGTTTCAATATAGCGCCCTCGAAGACCCGGAAATGCCGGGCAGATATTCAAGGAGGATGCCATCATGAAATTCCAGCACACCGTCAGCTATGCAGCAATCGTCACCGGGCTCGCAGGCGGCCTTGTCGCTCCTGCCACGCTCCACGCCCAGACCAGCGAGTCGGCCGAACAGGGTGCGAATGACGGGTTCATTGTGGTTACCGCCCGCCGGCGCGAGGAACGGCAGATTGATGTTCCGATCGCAATCACATCCTATTCCGGTGAAAAGCTGGAACAGCAGGGCGCGGTCGACATCACCGACCTCGGCCAGACAACGCCGAATACCACTTTGGAAGCTTCGCGCGGTACCAATTCGACCCTGTCCGCCTTCATCCGCGGCATCGGCCAGCAGGATCCGGTGTCGGGCTTCGAGCAGGGCGTCGGCATCTATCTCGACGATGTCTATCTCAACCGTCCACAGGCTGCCGTACTCGATATCTATGATGTTGAGCGCATCGAGGTGCTGCGCGGACCGCAGGGCACGCTTTATGGCCGCAACACGATCGGCGGTGCGGTCAAATATGTGACCAAGGCGCTGCCGCAGGATCCTTCGTTCAAGGCGCGGGTAACCTATGGCAGCTATGACCAGGCCGAGGCGGTCGTCACTGCCAGCATGCCGATTTCCGATCTGATCCGGGTCGGCGCCTCGGGCGCGCGGCTGTCGCGCGGCGGCTTCGGCACCAACCTGACCAACGGCCTGGACAATTATAACAAAGATATCTGGGCCGGTCGCGGCACGCTGGAAATCGGTGGCCATGGCGAACCAGTTCTCATCCGCATCTCCGGCGACTATACCAGAGACAAGAGCAATCCGCGCGGCGGCCACCGACTGATCCCCGGAGCGGTTTCCGGCGCGCCCGTGCTGGACGATGTGTTCGACACGCGCGGCGGCCTCAACGATCCGATCCAGGATATCGAGGCCTATGGACTGGCGATGAATATCACCGCCAATCTCAGCGATACCGTCACCTTCCGGTCGATCAGCGCCTGGCGCAAGGATGACACCGCCACGCCGATCGATTTCGACGCCCTGCCGGCGGTCGATCTCGACGTTCCCGGCTTCTACCGCAACGAGCAGATCAGCCAGGAATTCCAGCTGCTCTATGAAGGCGACAAGCTCAACGGGCTGGTCGGTTTCTACTATCTCGATGCCAAGGCGGACACGCTGTTCGATGTCCGGCTGTTCACTACCTTCGCGGGCCTCACCGCCTTTACCGAGGCAGATGTCGACACCGAAACCTATGCAGTATTTGCCGATTTCACCTATGATTTCACCGAGCAGCTGAGCCTCTCGCTCGGCGGGCGCTATACATGGGACGAGCGCACGGCCAGCATCCTGCGACAGAATTATCTGGGCGGCGGATCACCGACATTCGGCGGGGCCGGCATTCCGTTCGGCGCACCCGGCACCGATTTCCAGGGCAGCGCGAATTTCAAGAAATTCACCCCGCGCGCCTCGATAAGCTTCAAGCCAACACCGGAGCATAATATCTACGCCAGCTTCTCGCAGGGCTTCAAGGGCGGCGGGTTTGACCCGCGCGGGGTCGGCGTCAATGCACCGACCGCAAATGCCAGCGGCATCCCGAGCGATGCCGAAGTCGCTGCCTTCCTCAGCTTCCGTCCGGAGTCGGTCGACAGCTATGAAATCGGTTACAAGGGCAGCCTGCTGAACGGCGCGCTCAACATCGCGCTCGCCGGCTTTTACACCGACTATAAGGACGTGCAGATCCCCGGCTCGGTTGCCTGCAGCGTCGGCGGTCTCCCGTCCTTCTGCGGCGTTATCAACAATGCCGGCAAGGCGACACTGAAAGGCCTGGAATTCGAAGCCGATGCGCGGCTGGGCGAGAGCCTGGCAACCAGCGGCGACCGCCTCGGCCTGTCCGGATCGCTCGGCTATATCGATGCCCAATATGATGAATATATCACCAATATCGGCGGCGTCCCGACCGATGTTGCCCAATTCCGCCAGGTCCAGAACACGCCGAAATGGACTGCCAGCGGCACCCTGTCCTATTCCACACCGGTTGGCGAGGGTGACCTCTATTTCGGCACCACCCTGTCCTACCGCAGCAAGGTCAACCAGTTCGAGATCGCCAATCCCTATATCGACCAGAAAGGCTTTGCGCTGCTCGACGCCAATCTTGTCTACAATGCCCCGGACAAGCGCTGGAGCATTGGCCTGCACGGCAAGAATCTGACCAACAAGCGCTACAAGACATCGGGCTATACATTTGTTGCGATTGATCCGACCACCGGCGCAATCCTGCCGGGTGCCAATGGCCAGCCGGTAAGCACGCTCGGCCCCGAGGGCACGCTGACCGCCTTTTACGGCAATCCGCGCCAGGTCTTTATCTCGGCCGGGGTGAAATTCTGAACCCTGTCGAGGCAGTCATGATGAAATATGCCGATCATTTTTTTCGGAGCGCGGACGGCCGGCTGGATCTATATGCACGGATCTATGCCGGCCACGGTCCGACCCTGCTGATGATGCACGGACTGACCCGCAACAGCGCCGATTTTGAAACGCTGATCGAAGCGCTCGAAGGCCGATACCGGGTGATCGCGGTCGACCAGCGCGGACGCGGTCGGTCCGAACATGACCCCGAACCGGAAAATTATAATCCTCAGGTCTATACGGCTGACATGTTTGCGCTGCTGGATGAACTGGCGGTCGACCAGGCGGTGCTGATCGGCACATCAATGGGCGGGCTGATCGCGATGATGATGGCCGCCATGGCTCCGCACCGGGCAAGTGGCCTGATCCTGAACGATATCGGTCCGGACGTCGAACAGAGCGGGCTCGACCGGATCCAGAGCTATGTCGGCGCGCTCGAGCCATTCGCTGACTGGGAAGCGGCGGCGGCCCACTGCAAGCGAATCAACAGCGACGTCTTCGCAGATGTGGATGATGATTTCTGGATCGAATTTGCCCGGCACACCTGCACGGCGCTGCCCGATGGACGGATCGGGCTGGCCTATGACCCGTCGATCTCGGAAGGCTTTTCCGACGGCAGCGCCAATGTCGCGCCACCGGATCTCTGGCCGATGTGGGATCTGCTCGCCGCTATCCCGATCTTGTCGATCAGGGGCGCGCAATCGGATATATTGTCCCCGCGCACCGTCACCGAAATGCAGCGACGCCATCCCGACGATTTTACCGCAGTCGATATTCCGGGCCGCGGCCATGCGCCAATGCTGGACGAACCGGAATCCCTCGACGCGATCCACGCCTTTCTTGCATCACTGGAAAGCTGAATGACAGAGCCCAAAGCCGCGAAAGTCACGTCACCGAATATCGCGCTGGGCATGTTGCTGCTCGTCTATATTTTCAATTTTGTCGATCGTCAGATCCTGGCGATCCTCGCCGGGCCGATCCAGACGGATCTCGGGCTGAGCGACACCCAGATGGGGCTGCTTGGCGGCATCGCCTTTGCCCTGCTCTATTCGACGCTGGCCGTGCCGCTGGCCTGGCTGGCGGACAAGACCAACCGCAGCTGGGTAATCACCATTTCGCTGGCGATCTGGAGTGGATTCACCGCGATCACCGGTCTGGCGCAGGGCTTCTGGTCGATCTTTCTCGCACGCCTCGGCGTCGGTATTGGCGAGGCTGGCGGTGTCGCCCCTTCCTATGCTGTTATTGCCGACCATTTCCCCAGCGAGAAGCGCGCCCGGGCGCTGGCGATCTATTCTCTCGGCATCCCGCTCGGCTCTGCCACGGGCGTCATCGCCGGCGGCTATATTGCCGCAACCGTCGACTGGCGTCTGGCCTTTTTCGTGGTCGGGCTGGCCGGGCTGATCATCGCGCCCTTCTTCAAATATTTCGTCCGGGACAAGGTGAAACAACCGGTGCCCGCCGATCAGCCTGTGGTGCCCTATAGTTTCAAGGGCACGGTGCGGCTGCTGGCAAGAAAGAAGGCGTTCTGGCTTCTCGCCTTTGGCGCGGCTTCCAGTTCGATGCTGGGCTATGGCATTGCCTTCTGGCTGCCCAGCCTGTTGCAGCGCAGCTTTGGTCTCAGCCTGATCGACACCTCGCTATTCTTCGGGGCCATCTTGCTGATCGGCGGCGTGGCGGGCGTGCTTGGCGGCGGCATCATCGGCGATCGGCTCGGCAAGAATAACAAGGCCGCTTACGGACTGGTCCCGGCAGCCGCCTTCATTCTGGCGGTGCCATTATTTGCTGCCGGTATCATGAGCGGCTCCGCCACCCTCGCTTTCATTCTCTTCCTGATCCCACAGGCCCTGGCCTATTTCTGGCTGGGCCCAGTCTTGTCAGCGGTCCAGCATCTGGTCCCAGCCGATTCAAGAGCCACCGCATCGGCACTGTTTCTGCTGATCAACAATCTGATCGGCATTGGCGGCGGCATATTCTTCCTCGGTGCCCTGTCCGACTTTCTCACCCCGATCTACGGCGAAGACGGACTGCGCTACTCGATGCTATACTCGCTGAGCTTCTATGTCCTGGCTGCGGCCCTGATGGCGCTCGCCGCAAGGCCGCTGCGCAGCGAATGGATCGAAGAGGGCTGAGCGGCTGCCCCTTGGCGCGGTCCTGTCATTGCATGATCGCTCCATGGTTCAGCGTCTGCTTTTCCAGCGCCGCTTCGAACGCCTGCTCCAGCTTCGCCATCATCGCCGGAAAACCCTCGCGGTCAACGAAGGCCAGCGGATCGCCCGCCTGCTGGCGAGCGCGCTTTTCCGCCATCCGGGCGAATTCGGGATGGTTGGCGAGGAAGATATCGGGCTTCCAGTCTTTGGTCATCGCGAAGGTCTTGCGATAGTCGTCGACAATCCCCTCATATTGCGGCGGCCCGACCAGCCGGTTGGCGGCGACCGTGGCGGAACAGAAGAACAGCGCCTGATAGCTCTTGCCATTCTGCACGACCGGCATCGTCCACGAGGTGCAGCCACGGCTGTGGCCCGGTGTGATATGGGCGGTGAGCGCGACAGCGCCGAGGGTCAGGGTTTCGCCGTCGGCGATGATCCGGTCGACGCTCACCGGCGGCGCTTTGAGCGTATTGTCGTCCTCGGAGCCGAGATAGAATCCGCCCTCGAGCGCCGAACGGTCGCCTTCGCTGGCGATCATCTGCGCACCGGTCAGCGCCTTCAGCTCGGCGAGACCGCCGCTATGGTCGAAATGGGCGTGGCTGTTGAGCAGGAACCGGACGTCTTTCGGATCAAAGCCCAGCTTGCGGATCGCATCCGCGACCGCCTGTCCCTCACCGGGCATCCCGCCGTCGATCACGATATGGCCGGCATCGGTCGGGATGAAATATATGCCCAGCCCCTCGGTCCCGACATAATAGATTGCCCCCTCGCCCTCCCCGGCAATCCGATAGGATTCGACCGTTGCATACCAGCCGGGAACGCGCTCCCGCCAGGCAACCGACGGCCCGCTGGCGGCGTCCGCCACGCGGGCGGGCG